>CAYSJG010000060.1:0-10064 GCA_964431295.1 uncultured Sangeribacter sp.
ATCTTACAGCCAAAGTTCGCAACAACAAGGCTGCCGAGGATATGCTCAAGCAGTATCGTCCGAAGGCCGGCTCGATGGCCTCCGTGGCAGCTGCCATGGGTGTGGAGCCGCAGGATATCCCGCAGCTCCGTGTCGCAGGCCGCAGCGGAGTGAATTCTCCCAAGGTCGCAGGCATGATCGCCGGCTCCAAGCCCGGCAAGGTGGTCCTCGTCAAGGCTGATGACGGTATCTACGCTTATCAGGTCATCGCCAAGAATGTAGACAAGGCTCCCTATGACGCCGAGACTTACGAGAATCAGTATCGTCAGATGATCAGCCCGAATCTCGAGCTGCTCCTCCGCGGTGCTAAGAAGCTCGACAACCGCATCTATAAGTTTGAGGCCGGAGACTGATTGTACCCTACACAGACAAAAGTCAGTTAATTTAATACAGAGCGTCCCTTGAATCGGGGGCGCTCTGATATTTTTTATTATCTTTGCAGTATGGAGAAAATGCCGCTTATAGGAATGAATCTGCAGGAGTTGCAGGATGTGGCCCTCAAGGCTGGTATGCAGAAGTTTGGCGGGAAGCAGCTCGCCGAGTGGATCTATCAGAAGCGTGTGCGCAATTTTGACGAGATGGTGAATATCTCTAAGAAGGCGCGCGCATGGCTTGAGGAAAATTGCACGGTAGGTATGTATCCGCCGGTGACTCAGACAAAATCTTCTGACGGCACGGTGAAGTATCTCTTCGATACGGGGAGAGGACTGCGTGTGGAGAGTGTATATATCCCCGATAAGGATCGCGCCACGCTCTGCATATCTTCGCAGGCCGGCTGCAAGATGAACTGCTATTTCTGCGCCACGGGCAAGCTCGGATGGCGAGGCAATCTCACCGCCGCCGAGATCGTAAATCAGATAATGAGCGTCCCCATAGAGGAGAAGATGTCGCAGCTCACCAATGTCGTCTTCATGGGGATGGGGGAGCCTTTGGACAACTTCAGCGAGGTGCTCAAGGTGATTGATATCCTCACCGCGCCGTGGGGAATGGCCTGGAGTCCCAAGCGTATCACCGTCTCTACGGTCGGGAAATTGCCGGAGCTCAAGGATCTTGTCGAGAAGACTAAGGTGCATATTGCCATCTCTGTGCACACTGCCGATATGCGTGAGCGGGCGTCGATGATGCCGGCTCAGAAGGCTTTTCCGCTCCAGAGCGTCATGACGCTGCTCGCCGGCTACGATTTCAGTCATCAGCGCCGTCTCTCGCTCGAATATATAATGTGGCGCGGTGTGAATGACGATGTGGCTCATGCGGAGCAGCTCGTCAGACTTATAGGGAAGCTCGACTGCCGGGTCAATCTCATACGCTATCATGCCATCGAGGGTGTGGATCTTAAACCCTGTTCGGAGGAGAGGATGATAATGTTCAGAAATATCTTGAACCGCCATGGCATCACAGCCACTATCCGTGCATCGAGAGGGGAGGACATAATGGCCGCCTGCGGTATGCTGTCGGCCAAAAGCAATGATGTCAAATAGCAGAGCCTGAGGCTTCGTGATATTAAGGTACGCGCTCTGAGACCCGGTATATTAAATTTCAGGGTCCGAGACGCAGAGCCTGAGTAAGAATATAATCCGGGCATTTGCCTGACATGATATAATTGATGGAAAAGATAAGAGTAGCCCTCACTCAGGGCGACACCAATGGTATAGGACTCGAAGTAGTGCTCAAGGCGGTGGCTGATCCGCAGATCTGTGAGCTCTTCACACCGGTGATATTCGCCAATCATGCGCTTGTGAAGCATACGTTGCAGCTCATCGGTTGTCAGGATATGGATGTGAATATGATACACTCGGCCGACAAGATTCGTTCGGACCGCGTAAATGTCATAAATGTAGGCTCGGCTCCGGTGGTGCCCTCCTACGGCGCAGGGACGCCCGCGAGTGGTGCCGCGGCGGTAGAGGCTCTCGAGGTAGCCTGCAATTTTATCGACGACGGCGAATGTGAAGTGCTCGTGACAGCCCCGATCTGCAAGTCTGCGGCTCAGGTGGACGGATTCAGATTCCGCGGACATACGGAGTATCTCGAGGAGAGATTCTCCGGAGAGGCGAAAGCGGACGGTGCCGGAGAGCCGGCGTCGAAGAGCCCGGCAGAGCCCGGCGACGGCGGTGCGAGGATGATACTTTTCAACGATGACCTTCGCGTGATGCTGCAGACCACGCATTTTCCGGTGTCTGAGGTGAGCAAGCATATACTGAAGGGTGAAATTGTCCGCAGTATACGTATCTTCAATGACACGCTGCGTCAAAGTTTCGAGCTTGAGCGTCCGAAGATAGCGGTGCTGGCGCTCAATCCTCATGCCGGTGACGACGGTCTGCTCGGCGATGAGGAGATCCGCGAGATAAAGCCGGCGGTGGAGGAGTGCGCCGATGCCGGTATCATGGTGTTCGGACCACTGGCGGCCGATGGTTTTTTTGCCGCTGAAGGCTGGCGTGAGGTGGACGGTGTCCTGGCGATGTATCATGATCAGGGACTTGCTCCCTTCAAGGCTCTTGCGCGCGCCACAGGTGTGAATTACACGGCTAATCTGCCGATCGTGCGTACCTCTCCCGACCATGGCACCGCCTATGACATTGCCGGACAGGGGATAGCCGACGCCACATCCATGCGTCAGGCCATATATGCCGCTATTGACATCTGGGGATGCCGTGAGCGATATGCAGAAATGTCTGAAAATCCCTTGAAAATCACTGTGCGTGACACCAAGGAGGGTAAAAGAGGGGAGGAGAAGGTCTGAAGATATGAGAATAGACTTCCTGACAGTAGTGCCGGAGATGTTTGAGTCGCCGCTGGGCTGCTCCATACTCAAACGCGCCTCCGAGAAGGGACTTGTGGAATTTCATGTCCATAATATTCGTGATTATACTCTCAATAAGCACCGCAAGGTGGATGATTATCCGTTTGGCGGGGAAGCGGGCATGGTGATGCAGGTGCAGCCGGTGGACGACTGTATCACGGCTTTGCGCAAGCAGAGGGAGTATGACGAGGTGATCTTTATGACTCCCGACGGAGAGGTGTTTGACCAGCCGATGGCCAATCAGCTCTCGCTGCTCCGCAATATTATAATATTATGCGGACATTACAAGGGGGTGGATTATAGGATACGCGAGCATCTGGTCACGCGTGAGATTTCGATAGGTGACTATGTACTTACGGGGGGTGAGCTGCCCGCTCTTTGTGTGGCGGATGCTGTGGCGCGACTTGTGCCCGGTGTGCTCGGTGATGAACAGTCGGCGCTCAGCGACTCCTTCCAGGACAATCTGCTTGCTCCTCCGGTATATACGCGGCCTGCGGATTATAAGGGATGGCGTGTGCCGGATATTCTGCTCAGCGGACATGAGGCGAAGATCGCGGAGTGGCGCTATGAGCAGGCTTTGGAGCGCACCCGGCGTCTGCGTCCGGACCTGCTGGAGTAAAATAGGGTATTATAGGGTATAGGGAATAGGGAATAGTGTATAGGGTGTAGGAATCAGAGTCAGCGATAATCCTTGAGTGCGGTCTGCAGCCGCTTGCGTGCGAAGAATATGCGGCTCTTGATTGTGCCGAGAGGGAGTGACATCTTTTCGGCAATCTCCGAATATTTATATCCGGCGATATAGAGTGTGAAGGGGACACGGTATTCCTCGGAGAAATTCTGTATGGTGGCGGATATCTCCTGGGCCGACAGACTCCCCTCCGGAGTCTCGATGCCCGATCCTTGCGCCACATTCAGATGGTAGAGGTCTTCGGTGGTGTCTATCACGGTGGCGTTGCGCACCTGACGGCGGTAATTATTGATGAATAGATTGCGCATTATGGTGAAGACCCACCCTTTGAAGTTGACATTGTCCACATATTTGGATTCGTTGTCAAGTACTTTGAGTGTAGTCTCCTGCACGAGATCCTGCGCTGCTTCCCGATTGGTGGTAAGCTGAAAGGCAAAGTTCAGGAGATTGGACTGTAGCCCGAGGAGTTTCTGTTTGAATGTGGAGTCTGACATAAGGCACGAATCTTGTAATATAGCGGTATAGCTTTGTCTTTATAACAATCGGGAGAGTAAAAAATATCGGTACATTTTGCAAAATATCAGCTATTTCTTGCTGTACGGGGTGTAATCTTGGGTAAAAAATTTTTGTACGTCCGCGAGATTGGTTAATTTTGTAATCCTATGAGTGGGAGAATAAAGAAATTCGTATGGTGGGTGAGACGCAAATCGCATCTCCCCATGTTTCTCGTGGCTTCGGTGGTGGTGCTTGTGCTCTTCTTCAACGAGGATACGAGCGTGGAGCTCAATCTTGAATATCAGAAGGAGATCAACGGGCTGAAGCGTGAAATAAAGCTCAATCTTGACTCGGCCGAATATTACAAAGGATGCCGTATGGCTCTGGAGCAAGGCGGCGATGAGCTTGAACATCTGGCCCGCGAGCAATACCACATGCAGCGTCCTTCAGAGGATGTGTTTATTATCAAATAGCATCCTGCGATGCGGGATAGATGTCAAAGATACGGAATAGTAAAGTTATATGACAGAAAATAAGATAGATTGGGTGAAGCGCCGCAGATATATGGAGGGTATCTCAACGTTGGGACTGCTCCTTGTGTGCGCTGCTATGGTAGGCCCGTTTGCCTCGGGTCTGACCGGGAGTGTGCCCGACTTTTATAAATGGATATATTTGGCCGGAGCTGTCATATATACCGTGGCGCGTGTGGCAGGCTCTATGGACCGTAGCGAGAGCTTGCGTCTGCGACGTCTGCGACGCCTTGAGTTCTGGGCCGGTATATGCTTCTGCGCGGGAGCCTTCTTCTGGTTTTACAATGCTGACAGACTGGCGGAAGTCATAGGAGCAGGCCCTCTGGCGATATTGCGCGATACTGTGCTGTTTACCCTCGCCGGTGCGGCCATTCAGGTGATAGCATCATGGGCTGTGGCCGCCCGGGAAAAGAAGGAGGCCAAAGGCTCCGCTGCCGTTAAGGACTCCTCGGTGACAAAGGATAAGAAGCATTAAGAAATATCAGGAAGAAATATCAGGGAGATGACTTCATCAGTCGATAATCCGGATGTAGTGCCGCATGAGTGTGGCGGAGATTTTCTGGCAGTGGACTTCGGCAATACGTGTCTGAAGGCCACGTTGCTGCATGGGAATGATGCCGAGACCGGACTCTTCAGCCCGGATGACACTGACGGCCTGCTCGCCTGGCTGGAGATGCATCCTGCGGACAGCGGCGCCATGGTGTCGGTGCGCCATACCGACGCGCGGCTTGTGGAGACTCTTCGTCAGGCTCTTAATGGAGAATTTCTGCTGGTCACGCATCACACTCCTCTGCCGGTGAAGGTGTGTTACGACACCCCGTCTTCGCTCGGGCTTGACCGTGTGGTCGCGGTATGCGGTGCCAAGGCGCTGTTTCCGGGCAGAGACTGTGTGGTGGTGGATGCAGGCACTGCGATGACCATAGATGCTCTTGCGGCGGGTGCCTCGCCTGAGGAGGACCGCTTTGCCGGCGGATCTATCTCGCCGGGTTTGAGGATGCGTCTGCAGGCTATGCATGAATATACTGACCGATTGCCGCTGATAGCTCCGCCTTACGGTAAATGCCCGCAGCGATGGAGCGTAAGTACACGCGATGCGCTGCTCGCGGGGGCGCTCGGGGGGATGGCTGACCAGGTGATATCTTCGCGGATGAAGCCTGATGACGCGGAGACGCTGATAGTGCTGACCGGAGGTGACGCCGGGGTGCTCGCGGAGGCGATCGCCGGGCGCGCTGATGATGATATGATGCGGCGTGTCAGAGTGGTGCCCGAGCTTGTGGCCCGTGGACTGAAGTTTATTTACTCGCTATAAATACAGAAGATGAAAGGGATATATAAATATCAATGGAAACATATCCGGATGCGCCTCGCGGCAATGATGATGCTCGCCACATTCGGACTTGCGCTCACCGCTGAGTCGGCGGCGCAAAATACCACCACTCCATATTCGATGTACGGTTATGGTATAATAGGCGACCGTGCTACATCCGCCCAGCGTCAGATGGGCGGCGTCGGCATAGCTATGAGCAGCGGACGGCAGATCAATGCCATGAATCCGGCCTCGTATGCCGCCATAGACTCGCTGACTTTCCTCTTCGACATGGGTGCGGATATATCCATGCTCTGGAGCAAGGAGGGGAGCGCCAAGGACAATGCAGTGGGCGGCGGTCTGGACTATCTCACCATGCAGTTTCCGCTCTGTAAATTCATGGGCGCTTCCATCGGACTGCTCCCTTATTCCAGCGTGGGATACGCCTTCGGCAACAGTATAGCCCACGGCACAGTGGAGAATCAGGGTAACGGCGGCATAAATATGGCCTATCTCGGTGTGGCCGGCACATACGCCGGAGCTTCGCTCGGTGTCAATGTGTCGTATAATTTCGGCAATATCATCAATGATGTCTACGCCTCACCTTCCAATTCGGGACGAAGTCTCACCGAGCATGTGATGCAGATCCGAGACTGGGATATACAGATTGGTGCACAGTACCGGCTGAAGCTCGACCGCGACAACTCCATGACCATAGGCGCCACATTTACGCCCAAGAAGCCAATGCACGGCACTACTTGGGTCACCACGCAGGAGATGACCATAGAGACAAAGCCCGACACTGTCGCATACGCCAAAATGGGAGGCCTATATGAAGCTCCCAATAGTTTTGGACTCGGATTGAGTTATAAGCATGAGCGCGCCGGCAGATTTCAGGTCGAGGCCGACTTCATCTGTCAATACTGGAGTAAGGCCAAGTATGCGCCGCTATATAGAATCGACCATCCGGAGCAACTCGTGTTTCGCGGTATGGACTTCGCCAACCGTATGCGCTACTCCGCAGGTGCGGAATGGGTGCCCAAGCTCCGCGGATCGTACATGCAGCGTGTGGAATATCGTATCGGCGGATATTATGTGGATGACTATCTCAAGATTGACGGTAACCGCGTCAGGGAATACGGCATCACGTGCGGATTAGGACTGCATACCCCTTCTGACAAGACTGTCATAAATATCGGTTTTGAATGGAAGCAGCGTCGCGCGCATCCGCAGCCTATGATTTCCGAAAATTATTTCAATATAATGCTCGGTATCAACTTCAACGAGCTCTGGTTCTGGCAGCGCAAGATCAGATAGCGACGGTATATCATGACTGACCGGAGATGATTGTGACGAGATGATGGGAGGATTTAGACATCTGATAGTGCCGACGGCATTGGTATTGCTCGCACTGAGCGCCGGATGCCGTGAGGAGGATAAGGTCAATGTGGCCGCCGGACTCGATATAAAGGGTATGCCCACAATGACTACCGTCAACATCTCTACGCTTATCTCCGACTCCGGGGTGACGCAGTATCGCATTGTCGCGCCGCTCTGGGAGGTGTATGACGAAGTCGACGAGCCTTATTGGAGATTTCCGAAAGGTATTTATCTCAGGAAGTACGATACCAAGTTTAATGTCATCGCCACTGTGGCCGCGGACAGTGCCAGATATTTCAAAGAGAAGAAGCTCTGGCGTCTGGACGGCAATGTGGAGATAACCAAAAAGCCCAAAGACTTGTTTCTTTCTCAGAGAGTCTTCTGGGACCAGCAGAAGCGCATTGTCTATTCCGATACATTCATGCATATCGAGAATGCCACGCATGTCCTCGAAGGCACAGGATTTATGAGTGATGACAATTTCGCAAGTTATCGCGTCACACACCCCACCGGCATATTCCCGGCCAAAGACCTTCGGGAAATGCCCGAGGCGGAGGAGTCCGCGCAGCATCAACAGATTCAATTATGAGCATACTCACCGCTATTATCATCACAGTCGTCGCAATAGCATTCTCCGCGCTCTTCTCCGGCTCGGAAATAGCCTTTGTGCAGTCCAGCAAGGTCCGGATGGAAATAGATGCCAAGAAGGGCGGCATGCTCAACCGTATCATCCGCTCCTTCTCCCATCATGAGGATATGTTTATATCCACGCTGCTCGTGGGCAACAATGTGGTCCTCGTAATCTACGGCATCACATTCTCCATCATTGTCAATCCATGGCTCGAAAAGCTCTGGCACGGCAACGAGGCCCTCGTGCTCGTCTCCAACACCATCCTCTCCACTCTGATTATACTCATCACCGGAGAATATCTCCCTAAAAATACCTTCCGGATCAATCCTAACGCGGCCATGCGTATTGTCGCCCTGCCGCTATATCTTATATATGTGGCGCTTTATCCGGTGTCTGTGGCAGTCTCCGCCATCTCCAAAGGTCTGATGAAGGTGATGCGCATTCAGGAGATAGAGACCGACAGCTCTTCGCTCACCATCGAACAGCTTGATGACTATATAGAGCAGTCGCTCGACAACCATGCCTCGGCAGAGGAGGTCTCCAATGAGGTCAAGATCTTTCATAAGGCCATAGATTTTAAGGACACTACCATGGGAGAGTGCATGATCCCGCGCAATGAAATTGTGGCCGTCCCCCTGCAGAATACAAGCCGCGAAGAGTTGGTCAAGAAATTCATAGCCTCGGGGATGTCTAAAATTGTCGTTTATAAGGACGACATCGACGATGTGGTGGGATATATACATTTCAGCGAACTGTTTCATCCCGATTCCGACTGGCGCAATATGATCCGGTCGGTCATATTCACCCCCGAGACCATGCTCGCCAACAAGATGATGAGACGCATGATGGCGGAGAAGAAAAGTCTCGTCATCGTGGTGGATGAATTCGGCGGCACGGCCGGATTATGTACGCTTGAAGATCTTGTAGAGGAGATATTCGGCGATTTCGAGGATGAACACGATAAGGGTAAACTGCTCGCCGAGGAGATCGCGCCCGGATATTACAGATTCGGAGGACGGGTGGAGATAGACTATATCAACGACCGGTTTGGGCTTGACCTTCGCGAAAGCGATGACTATGAGACGCTCGCAGGATATCTACTCGACAATATCGAAGCCATGCCCACGCCGGGTATAGATTATGAAATAGCCGGCAAAATATTCCGGGTAGAGAAGATGACCGCCACCAAAATTGAGGTGATTACAGTGAAGGACTCACCGGAAGAGGGGAGCGCCGAGAAATAAAATTGTCTGCCGTCCCGAAATTTTAGGAACGGCGCCTGAGGAACAGGGGCTAAGGAACGAGGTCTTGGACCATCGGAATATTTTTGATTTATTTTTGATTAAAAAGGTACAAAATTCAAAAAATATAATTATCTTTGCGAAGTCAGAAGTGAATCGCATCGCTTCCGCATAGCGAAGCTCTTAATACAAGCGCATAAATGGGTAGCAAACGAGAATTTAAATCTTCTATTTTGGGCATGCAAAGCAATCTCATGGCCTTTGCGATGAAGTTGACGCTCAATAAAGACAAGGCCTATGACCTTGTCCAGGACACTACGCTCAAGGCGCTCAATAACGAAGAGAAGTTTGCTGAAGATACCAATCTCAAAGGTTGGATGCTCACTATCATGCGTAATATCTTCATCAACAACTATCGCAAGTCCACGCGCGAGAATACCGTGCTCGACATGACGGAAGATATGCGTCTGATTACCATGGCTGCTGATTGTAGCGATGATACACCGGAAGGGGCCTATACCTGTGCCGAAATCAACGCTATCATTGCCACATTCCCCACGGACTATCGTGAGCCATTCAATATGCATGTGGCAGGCTACAAATATGAAGAAATCTCAGAAAAGCTCGGTATGCCTATGGGGACAGTCAAAAGCCGCATATTCTTTACCAGACAGCGCCTCCGCGCTATACTGAAAGATTACAGATAATACATCCATACTAACCATACTATCATCGGAAACTGTAGGGCCGATGTCCGCGAAGGACATCGGCTCAAAATTTATACGGACAAATAGCAAAAGCCGACATCCCGGCATCCGAACACCTCGCGACTCCGCCGTCTTGCCAATGTCAGCGCTGACTGAAACAATGGCTGCATGGCGGTCTCGGCAATCACTGTGGCGCGATTAACAAATCGAAAGGAAAATTAACATATTTTAATCAGGCTGAGATATAGCG
>CAYSJG010000061.1:0-10056 GCA_964431295.1 uncultured Sangeribacter sp.
GCCGCTTCATTGCGACAAACCGCCTTCGGGCAACTTGCTCAAGCATCGCTTCGCTTGCTTTCGCTCAGGCTCTCGCTTGCTTGCTCTGGCTTTCGCTCTGGCTCTCGCTTGCTTGCTCTGGCTCTCGCTCTTTCTATTTATATTGCTCTCGCTCTGGCTTTCGCTTTCGCTTGCTTGGCTTCGCTTGCTTGCTTTCGATTGGCTTACTCTGCTTGCTTTGGCTGGCCTTTTTTGGGGCCAATGCTTTTTTTGGTGGGCTGTATTTATTATCTTTGTTGGTGTATGGCTTCTTCTTTTGATTCTGATATTTTGATGGGTGATCATTCTCTTTCGCGGGATCATAATTATGGCATTGATATTCTTCGAATATGGATGTGTTTTGAGGTGATTCTTAATCATTTCTGGTCTGATGATTGGGCCTCCGGTCATCTGCCTCGGGCGGTTGCTCTCTTTTTCGGTGAGTTTCTCTCTGTGGCTGTGCCGGCTTTTATTTTTCTCTCTTTTATGCTCTGTGCTCCCTCTTTTGACAGGTGCAATCTCAGTATCTCTTTTTTGCGGAGTCGGCTGAAACGGATTGTGATTCCGATTTTGGTCTGGGGAATCATACTCTTTGTGGCTATCGATACGGTGCGCTATATATTAGCCGGGGTCGTGGAGCTTACTTTGTCTGATCTGCTGATGCAGCTGCTTTTCGGTCATGTATACAATACACCGATGTGGTATATGAATGTGCTTCTGGCTCAGACACTGACGGTGGTCTTAATCAATAGATTTGTGCCTCGGAGATTGTTGGTCGTAGTGTATGAGTTATTGTCCGGGGCTGCTTTTGTGTTTAGTCTGTCGGGTGTGAATTATATTTGTTTCGGGGGGCTGCCTGATGATGTGAAGTATACTTTGGGTAGATATTTCGAGACTTTGCCTTTTGTCGGAGTGGCCAATATATTTTATTATTCCGGATGGAGGATGCCGGTGAGCAATCGGTTGAGGTGGTGGCTTTGTGCAGGTATGGGGTTGGTGGTATTGTTGCTGTCTGTATTGATGTCCGGCAGGCCTTGCGAAGGCTTTGGCTACAGCAGCGGGTATATTTATCTTGCTACAGTGCCTTTGGTGCTCATGATGATGATGCTGCCTGTCGATGGATTGCCTTCATGGTTGCTTGGCATGATGAGGCGTGTGGCTCATTATACTCTTGGAGTATATTGTATCCACATGTATGTGGGTGAAAGGTGTAATGATGTATTGCGTCATTTGGGGATGGCTGAGAATACGTTTTGGGGATGTGTGGCGATATTTGTGTTGTCGTATGTAGTAGTGCGGATAATAGGTCTGTTGCCATGGAGATGGGTCAAGGAAGCTGTCTCTTGATGGTGTAATGTGGAGATTTGCGCGTATGTAATACTATAAATTGGCGGAAAATCGTTAATTTTGCGAAGATATGCTTATATAAATCCGTTTCGGAATATGATAACGCGAAAATATAATCTGATTAACAATATAGGCGGCTGGGCGGTATTTTTGATATCGCTGGTCACCTATTGGCTCACTCTTGAGCCTACTGCATCTTACTGGGATTGCGGTGAGTTTACGATTCAGGCCGACAAGCTTGAGGTAGGTCATCCGCCGGGCAATCCGATATTTATGCTGACGGCGCGTTTTTTTGCGAATTTCGCTCCGAGTCAGGAGTATGTGCCTTTGATGGTGAATGCGATGAGCGGTCTGCTTTCGGCTTTGACGATCTTGCTGCTGTTCTGGACGATAAGCCATCTGGTGCGTCGTCTCTTCTATAATGAAGAAGGTGAGTATTCGCTTGTGCAATATCTGGTGATCATGGGGTCGGCCGCCGTGGGTTCTCTGGCGTATTGCTGGAGCGATACCTTCTGGTTTTCGGCAGTCGAGGCAGAGGTATACGCCTTCTCGAGTTTCTGCACGGCTCTGGTGTTCTGGCTGATTCTGAAATGGGAGAACAGAGCGGACGATCCCGGGAGCGACAAGTATCTGATACTGATAGCGTATGTGATAGGTGTGAGCATAGCGGTCCACTTGCTGAATCTGCTGTGTATTCCGGCGATAGTGCTGGTGTATGCCTTCCGCCGTTATCCTCAGATGAATGTGTGGAAAGCGCTGTTGTCGCTGCTTGTGTCGGTAGTGATACTGGTACTTGTGCTGTATGGTCTTGTGCCGGGCTTCGTGCGTGTGGCTCAGACCTTCGAGCTGTATTTTGTCAACACGCTGGGCATGCCGTTCAACAGCGGCGCCCTTGCGTATGCTCTGACGACTCTGGTGGTGTTTGGCTGGACGCTGTATGCGATAGACCGCGGCGACAACTCGATAATAGCGAAAGCGTCTCTGCTGCTGTCTGTGCTTATGAGCGGTATGCTCTTTTTCCTCGGTACGGCGTTGGGTTGGGTGCTTCTTGCGGCTCTGGGGATATTCATGTTTACAAAGTATGGCGAAATGTTCAGCCGTCGCGCCATGAGCGTGTGTATGTGGAGCATCGCCGTGATATTTGTAGGCTACAGCAGCTATGCTCTGATTCTGATGCGGTCATCTGCCGACACTCCGATGAATCAGAATTCTCCGGACAATGTCTTTGATCTTGCGTCATACCTCTCGCGCGAGCAATATGGCGAGAATCCTCTGCTGTACGGTGAGACTATGTACAGCTCAACTATGAAGAATTTCATGGGGATGCGTCAGGATACAATCTTCACCGACGAGCAGGGTCAGCCTGTGACGATGCCTGTGCCGATATATTCCAATGTGCCGGTGATGGATAAGGGGAAGAAGATATATGCGAAGGGTGTGGCCGGCGCTACTCCTAAGTCGGAATACAATCTTCTCAACGAGAAGGAGCAGAAGCGGAATGCCGATCTTGCGGCGCGCGGCAAGGATTTCTATGCCCTGCGCGACTATAAGCCGGAGCCGAAGATGTATCCTGAGCTGAATATGCTGTTTCCCCGTCTGTATAGCCGTCAGCATGTGTCAGCTTACGGCGAGTGGGTGAATCTTGACACCGTGCCCGGCCAGCTGACGACAGTGAGCGCTCTCGATCAAGACGGTAACCGTGTAAACGAGCTGGATCTCTCAAAGGAGCCTCAATACAATGAATATACCGGTGCGATCTTCTTCCCGGAGAAAATGGTATACCGTCCCACTCAATCTCAGAATCTGGCATATTTCCTGAATTATCAGCTCAACCACATGTATTGGCGGTATTTCCTGTGGAACTTTGCCGGACGTCAGAACGATGTTCTCAATCAGCATGGCGAGATAGATGCCGGCAACTGGATCACCGGCATACCCCTTCTGGACAATCTGCGTCTTGGTGACCAGTCGCTTCTGCCGGAAGATCTGGGTAAGGGCAACAAAGGTCACAACCGCTATTTCCTTCTGCCTCTGCTGCTGGGTATCATCGGTCTGGTATGGCAGGTGTTTGCCGGCAAGAGGGGTGTGGAGCAGTTCTGGGTGGTATTCTTCCTGTTTTTCATGACGGGTATAGCGTTAGTGTTGTATCTCAATCAGACACCTCTGCAGCCTCGTGAGCGAGACTATGCCTTCGCGGGCAGTTTCTATGCCTTTGCGATATGGATAGGTATAGGTGTGGCCGGTCTGTATCATCTGCTTACTTTGGCGGTGAAGAATCTGAAGAATGTAAAAAACAAGGAGCTTGTGGCCTCAATAGCGGCAGTGTCTCTCGGTCTGGCGGTGCCGTTGCAGATGGTGAGTCAGACCTGGGATGATCATGACCGGTCCGGCCGATATGCGGCCCGTGATTTTGCGGTCAATTATCTGAACTCGCTGGAGCCTGACGCCATAGTGTTCTGCAACGGCGACAATGATACCTTCCCTCTGTGGTATGCTCAGGAGGTGGAGGGTGTACGTCCGGATGTGAAGATCATCAATCTCTCTTATCTCAACTCCGACTGGTATGCCAATCAGATGCGCATGCCGTCGTATACGGCGAAGCCGGTGCATTTCACAGCCACTCCCGAACAGATAGCATACGGTCTGAATGATGTGACCATGCTGGGTATGGAGAAGGCTCCCACCGATCTGCTCTCTACGCTGAAGCTTGTATACAGTGACCGTCTACGCGATCCGGATTATGGCTACCGGACTTTCCCCGGCAGCATAGTGACGATACCGGTGGATAAGAAAGCAGTGGTGGCCCGCGGTCTTGTGGCCGCGAAGGACAGTGCGAAGATAGAGGACCGCATAGTGATAGATCTCGCTCAGGCTCCGGCCTTCCGCAGCAAAGGCTATCTGGGTCTTGGGGAAGTGCTGATGCTTGATATTATCGCCACGAATGCGGCGGAAGGGTGGCCTCGTCCGATATACTGGTGCAGTACAGTAGGTGATGAGTATCATCTCGGCCTGACCGACTATGTGCGCTCTACGGGCATGACTCATCAGCTTGTGCCGACCGTGCAGCCTGACAAAGCTCCGCGTACGGACCGCGCGTATGACGTGGTCACCGGCAAGTATCGTTGGGGAGGCGCCGACAGCGAAGGTCGGATCCCGTATTTTGACGAGACAGCGCGTCGGATGTTGTACTCCACCCGCAATTCGATGGTGGAGACAGCGAGCGAGCTCGTATACGAGGGTGACGCCGCGGCAGCCGCAGGCGATGATAAACTTGCCAAGGAGAATTACCGTAAGGCTCTGCATACCCTGGATGTGATGTTGAAGCGTCTTCCCGCGCGTGTGGCCTCTTACGATCTCTCCCTTGGTCTAACCACTTCACAGATATTCATAGAAGCAGGCCGCTCATTAGGCGACAAGAAAGCGGAAGCGCGCGGCATGGCGATGCTTAAGGGTCTGCTGAGCCGCAACGCTCAATATCTGAAGTACAATGCCATGATCCTTGAGCGTTTCGGCAATACCTCGATGACCTATGAGTCGCACCTGATGCCATATCAGTATTACCGTATAATCGAGCTATATCGCAAGTATGGCGGCAAGGATCAGGATATCGAGGCGGCTCTCTCCGGTACAGGTTTCACCGAGAAGCGACTTCAGGAGCTCTATGGGATACTCTCCGGCGATGGGAGCGTCTCTTCCGAGGAGACATCTTACGGAGTGGCCGAGATAGGCGAGGAGGTGGCGAAATACGCCGAGATAGTGAATCATCTTGCCGGCATGACAGCGGAGGAGTATGCAGCGACGAGCGCCGACGAGCGGCTGATAGACTCGATGATGGGTCATGCGATAGATTATTATCTGGAGCTTGGCGGCAGTATGGAGGAGCTGCAGAAATATCCTGAGATAGGGAAGCTGGATATGGAGCGCACGAAGCGTCTCCGCTCGGAGTATGAAGCAGCTCACGGCCGCTAAGAATGCGATAGAGCGCATGGGAGGGCGCCTGATCGAGCGTCCTCCGATGTGGTTTCGCCGGCTTGTGCCCGGAGGACTGTTCCGGTTGCCGCCGTGTGGGTCAGGGAGTCGCCGCCGTGTGTGTCTGACCTTCGATGATGGTCCGATCCCGGAGGTGACCCCGTGGGTGCTCGATATGCTCGACCGCTATGGTGTGAAGGCCACTTTCTTTATGGTGGGCGAGAATGTGGAGCGTCATCCGGAGCTTCTTGAGGAGGTGCAGAGACGCGGCCACTCAGTGGGCAACCATACTCACCGGCATGTGCAGGGAGTGCGTATGAGCACTCGGTCATATCTGAGGGATGTGTCGCGATGTGATGCGCTGACGGGCCGTAGCCTGTTCAGACCCCCTCACGGGTGGTTGCGTCCACGTCAGGCCCGGGCTCTGCGGAGCAGCCACAGAATAGTGATGTATGATCTTGTGACCCGCGATTACAGCAGGCGCGTGGATGCCGCCCGGGTAGTGGAGAATGTCCGCCGACTGGCGCGTGACGGCTCCATCATAGTGTTTCACGACTCGGTGAAGAGCTGGCCGAGACTTAAGGAAGCTCTGGAGCCGTGTCTGCGTTGGCTGAAGGATGAGGGATATGAATTTACGCGTCTCTAAAAAGGAATAGGCAAAAAATGGCAGATACTGAAAATAAGCGAGTGCTTGTAGTCGGTGCCGGTGGCTTTACCGGTGGCTTCATAGTGGCCGAGGGCTTGCGTCGCGGCTATGAAGTATGGGCCGGTGTACGGGAGTCGACATCTTTGAAATATCTTACCGACCACCGTACGAAATATCTTGTGCTGGACTATGAAGATACGGAGTCGATGGTCAGGCGACTTCGCGAATGCGTGGAGGAATTTGGCGGCTGGGATTACATCGTGTATAATCTTGGTGCTACGAAATGCTTGCGTTTCAGCGACTTCTCCCGTATAAACTATGACTATCTGCGTAATTTCACGACCGCGGTCCACGAGTCCGGTTGTATGCCTCGCAAGATGGTGTATATGAGTTCGTTGTCGGCCATGGGCGCGGGTGATCAAAAGAGCGGCGCTCCCTTTAGCGAGACGATGGTTCCGATGCCCAACACGCGCTATGGCGCTTCTAAGCTGAAGGCGGAGATGTGGCTTCAGACCGCAGGTATCCCGACAGTGGTGCTTCGTGCCACCGGTATCTACGGTCCGCGCGACCATGACTATTTTCTGATGATGGATTCGATCAACAAAGGTTTTGACTTTTCAGTGGGATACCGTCGTCAGCGTCTGACCTTTTTGTATGTGGAGGATCTTGCGCGTGCCGTGTGGGATGCCGCCGAGCGCGGCGAGGCCGGTCAGACCTATATAGTGGCTCATCCCAGGGAGTATACCCAGAAGGAATTTCGCCGTATAGTGAGCCGAAAACTGGGCCGTCGCTTCGTGTTGCCCGTGCGCGTGCCGCTGTGGGGTCTGAAAGCGGTGTGCGCCGTGGCCGAGAAGATAGGAGTGCTGAAAGGCAAGCCGTCGACTCTTAACCGTGACAAGTACAATATCATGAAGCAGCGCAACTGGACAGTCGACATCAGCAAAGCGCGGGCCGGATTCGGCTTCAATCCGGTGGTGGATCTCGACGAGGGTGTAAGTCGGAGTATCGACTGGTATCGCGAGGAGGGATGGCTGAAGAAGTGATACGTATGGAGAATGCTGCCGGTGACAGCGTGTATGCGGACAGTGTGGTCTCCGACAGTGTGTCCTCGGAGGCGCGCTGGGGGATAGTGCTTGTGGAGGATGCGTCAGCTCCGTCGGTGCAGTCGCGTTCGTCCGTGTCGTCGGCGTATTCCTCCGGCTTCTCCTGGATAGTGGCTGCAATGACGTGTCTGTTTCTTGTGATAGCCCTGAGATATCGGAGCAATACCCGGTATATACGTGCATTGCTGCGTGATATGACCGGTGTGCGTGAGCGCGGCAATGTATTTGACGAGACAGTGAGGGAGACCTCTTTTCTGATACTTCTTAATCTGCTGTGGGTGGTGAGCAGCGGTGTGCTTCTCGCTCCGTATGCGGGGTCTGACAGTCCGACGGGCGCCGGTGCGTGTGCGGTGGTGTCGGCGATATATACGGCGGTCATGTCAGCGGCCTATTATTGCTTTGGCAATGTATTCAGCGACCGCCGTCATGCCTCTATGTGGGCACGAGGTTTTCTCTCCGGTCAGGGTCTGGGCGCTCTGGTGCTGTTTCCTCTGGCGATAGCTCAGATATGCTATCCCGGTCAGGGTGAAATATGGGCAGCAATCGCGTTGGGGGTGCTGATATTGGTAAAATGTATATTTATTTGGAAGGGTTTTAGAATATTTTTGACTCAAAGTACCTCATTACTGCTATTTTTATACTATCTTTGCAGTTTAGAAATAGTACCGCTCATACTTGCATATCTTTCCGCGCGATTTATATGTGTCTCTCTCCTCTGAGCACAGACAGTCACACGCCTTAATTGTCGACAGATGAGCATAAAGAAAATATTAGTTTCCCAGCCAAAGCCGGCCACTGAAAAGTCGCCGTATTATGACATCGCTGAAAAACACGGGGTGGAAGTGGTATTTCGCCAGTTTATCAAGATAGAGGGGGTGCCGTCCAAAGAGTTCAGGCAGTCCAAAATCAATCTTGCCGAATATACGGCGGTGATATTTACCGCCCGTCATGCAGTCGACCATTTTTTTCGTATGTGCAAGGAGATGCGTGTCACAGTGCCGGACACGATGAAGTATTTCTGCAAGACCGAGGCCGTGGCGCATTATCTGCAGAAATATATAGTCTATCGCAAGCGTAAGATATTCTTTGCTCCCAGCGGCAAGCTGGATGACCCTCAGCTGGTGCAGGCTGTACTGAAAAACAAGGATGAGAAGTTTATCTTTCCGATATCGGATGTGCACAAGGACAATCTGTCGCTGCTCGAGGATGCGGGTATAAAATATACCAAGGCGGTGATGTACCGCACAGTGAGCAATGATTTTACTCCCGAAGAGGCTTTTGACTATGACCTGCTGCTCTTTTTCAGCCCTGCGGGTATAGACTCTCTGCGCAAGAATTTCCCTAATTTCGACCAGATACGGGAGAAAATCTTCATAGGCACTTACGGTGCTCCGGCGGCGAAGGCCGTTGAGGAGGCCGGTCTGCGCCTTGACTTTTCCGCTCCTACTCCTGAGTATACCTCCATGCCAGCTGCCCTTGATGCTTTCCTCACCAAACACATGGAGCAGCAATGCAAACAATAGATGAAAACCTGCTGAGCCGTCTCTATCTCAAGGAGACAGCTTTTCAGGATCTGATGCAGCGGCGCATCATGAATGTGCTGCTGATAGCCACACCTTACGATGCCTTCATGATGGAGGAGGACGGTCGTGTGGACGAGCAGATATATTTCGAGTATGTGTCGCTAAATCTGTCGTCTCCGCCGCGATTTACAAAAGTGGCCAATTATCACGAAGCCCGCGAGGCGCTTCGTGATAAGAATTTCGATCTCATAATAGCGATGCCGGGAGTGGATGTCTCGGAGACATTTCTGGAGGCGCGTCAGCTCGATACTCTCTATCCTGACATCCCCTTCGTGGTGCTGACCCCCTTCAGCAAGGAGGTGCGCCGCCGTATAGCCAACGAGGATCTCCGTGGTGTGGACTACGTCTTTTCCTGGCTCGGCAATGTGGATCTCATCCTGGCCATAATCAAGCTGATAGAGGACCGCATGAATGCGGACAATGATATCGGCGGGGTAGGAGTGCAAGCCATTATCCTGATAGAGGACTCCATTAGATTCTATTCATCAGTATTGCCGCATCTTTTTAAATTTCTGCTCCAGCAGTCGAAGGATTTCGCCACCGAGGCTCTCAACGAGCATGAGCAGATGCTGCGCATGAGGGGGCGCCCGAAGGTGCTTCTGGCGCGCGACTACGAGGAGGCGAAGGCTCTTTTCGACCGCTACTCGGAGAATATCCTCGGTGTGGTCAGCGATGTGCGTTTCCCCCGTGGCGGCGAGAAGGATCCGGAGGCCGGATTCACCTTTGCCGCGTATGTCCGTACCCATGATCCATATCTGCCGATAATCCTTGAAAGTCAGGAGAGCGACAACCGTCAGCGAAGCGAAGAGGAGGGTTATGTATTTATCGATAAGAATTCAAAAACTCTGCCTCAGGATCTGCGCAAGGCAGTAAAGAATAATTTCGGCTTTTCGGCATTTACGGTGACAGACCCTGATACCGGGAGTGAGATAATGCAGATCCGCGACCTGAAGGATTTGCAGAAGAAAGTCTTTGAGATCCCCGACCGCTCTCTCTTCACGTTGTGCTCCACCAACAAAGTGTCGCGCTGGCTCTATTCGCGCGCTCTCTTTCCGATAGCCGATGCGATCCGTCGTTATCGTTTTACGCGTCTGGATGAGGCAGTGTCCGTGAAACGTCTGATCTTTGAATGCATCGTGAAATACCGTCGGATGAAAAACCGCGGCGTGGTGGCCATATTCCGCAAAGATCGTTTTGACCATTACAGCAATTTCGCCCGCATCGGGGAGGGGTCGCTGGGAGGCAAGGGTCGCGGTCTGGCATTTATCGACCAGATTATCAAGCGTCACCCCGAGTGTGACGACTTCGACGGCGTGCAGATCACAATACCGCGCACAGTGGTGCTGTGTACTGACATCTTCGATGAGTTTATGGAGTCCAACGGTCTGTA
>CAYSJG010000062.1:0-9857 GCA_964431295.1 uncultured Sangeribacter sp.
CCAGAAGCTCTTATCCATGTGTTGTGATGAGTCAGAATAATGGCGTGGGGTAAAGTCCCTGCTTTACGAGAGAAGCGAACTGTTCCACTGTGGCCTGTCTGTCAGCGGCGTAAGTGACTCCAAACCATTTTGATGGAGTCTGGATGACCTTGAGTGTGGCCTCATTGTTGTTGATAAGATTGTTGACCACTGTGGGGATGTAGAACTCCGTCTTGAGCTCCTTGCCGTGCTCTTTGAGGAAGTCGATAAAGTCGCGCTCGGAATAGTCGAAGTAGTCGGGAGTGAATCCCCACATGTTCATGGAGACGCTTGTGCCTTCCGGGAAGGAGCTTTCAGAGCCGTCTTCAAGTGTCTGTATGAGTTTGCCGTCCTTGCGCTGTATGCCGTGGCATTCCTTGACTCCGGTGAGGAATCCCTCTCCGGATACCTGACAGAGTCCTCTGGAAACGCCTCCGTTTTCGCTCAGAGTGTTCTCCACACGGAATCCGACCATGCAGTATTCCCCCTTCTTTCCCTCGACACTGCGTAGGAAGTCAGCGAGTATCTTGAATGATTCGATGCCGTAATAGTCATCGGCATTGATTACACCGAAAGGCTCCTTGATGACATCCTTGCCCATGAGCAGCGCGTGGTTGGTGCCCCATGGTTTCTGTCTGTCCGGGGATGGTGAGAATCCCTCCGGGAGCGCGTCGAGCGACTGGAATACCACCTCGACGGGTACATGTCCCTCGTATCTGGAGATTATTTTCTTGCGGAATTCCTCTTCGAAATCATGTCGGATGACGAATACGATTTTGCCGAATCCCGCGCGGAGGGCGTCGAATACGGAATAATCCATGATGGTTTCTCCTGAGGGTCCGAGGCCGTCGAGCTGTTTGAGACCTCCGTAGCGGCTGCCCATTCCGGCGGCCAGTATGTAGAGAGTAGGTTTCATTTGATATTATGTTATTGAATATAAAATGTTATCTTGTCTTTCTGATATTGATCATCAGCCGGAGCAGAAAATCAAACCATACCAATTTTGCGTTGGCATTGCGCGTGATATCTCTCTTGAGATCATCGATGTCGCTGATGATTTGTGTGACGTTGTTGTGATGTATGAAAGGAGCGAACTTATTGGAGAAGTCCGTCTCTTCGGCATTCATGGAATTGAGGGCCGGCATCTGGAGATTGGCGATGAAGTTTTCCCTGACTTGTCGAGCGAAATATTCGGCGAGTGTGACGGCTTTGGTCCTGCCCAGAGCGGCAGCGCGGTCAGCGAGTGCTCTGAGTGCGGCGATATTTCGGGAGTATGCGTAGCGCATGGCCTGTCTGAAGTCCTCTCCAAACTCATCAGCGTCTGCGGAAGAGAGCGCGAGTTCGAGCGCGTCGCCGATGCTGCCGTTGGCGAGTCTGGCGATCTGCAGACTTTTCTCCATGGAGATACCCGCTTCCGTGAGAGCTCTGGCCACAATCTCGTCGGAGGGTCTGCGGAGCTCGATGCGTCTGAGACGGGAGATGATGGTGGGGAGTATCTCCCTTGGCTGATTGCTGACGCAGATAAAGAGAGTGTCGTCATGCGGCTCCTCAATGACTTTGAGCAATTTGTTGGCGGCGGCGGTCTGCAGCTTTTCGGGCAGCCAGATGATGAAGATCTTGAATCTGTCGGCGAATGTGGAGAGGGCAGCGGTATGGCTGATCTCCTCGCTTTCAGGCACAAGAATCTGTGGCTGAGAATTGCCGGCGTCGATGATGTCGAGCCATCGCTTTACCGGCATATATGGATGCTCTCGGAGCATGGTCTGCCATAGCGGCAGTATGTCGGAGGAGACGATGATTTTCTGCTGTTCGCGCTTTACTATGGGATAGACGAAATGTATGTCGGGATTGGAGAAAGCCTCCATGCGCCGGCATGAGGGGCATAGTCCGCAACTGTCACCGCCGCTGCGGTGTTCGCAGTTGATATATTGGGCGAAAGCGCGGGCGAGCATCATCTTTCCGAGTCCCGACGGGCCTCCGAGTAAAATAGCGTGAGGTATGCGGCCTGTGTCGGCCATATCCCTTAGTGCTGTGATAGCATCCTCTTGTCCTTTGATGTCTTTGAATCGCACATTACAAAATTAATTAATTTTATGAGTAAATCAAAAAAATGTTTTATTATATTTTATTAAATTTGCAGAGAGGAGCAAAACTGTATTGATTCTCAGACCCAGAATCCCGGTATGAAAGAATTTTTGAAGACAGTGGCCGAAGGTTATACTGCCCGCTATGCCCAAAGAGGCGATGGTGGGCGTTTGCCTTTGTCAGAGATATGTTTCGTGTTTCCCAACAAGCGTGCGAGCACATTCTTTCTGAAATATCTCAGCGCCTTGTGTGAGGATTACACCTTGTCCCCGCGTGTGACCAATATCAGTGATTTCGTCTCGGAGATATCCGGTCTGGAGGCGGACAACCGCCTGGACCAGTTGCTGAAGTTGTACCGGTGTTATCGTGAGATAGCTCTGGAGGAGCGTCCGAATGCCGAGCCTCCGGGTTTCGATGAGTTCCGGATATGGGGTGACACAGTGTTGCGCGACTTCAGCGATGTGGATATGCAGATGGTCGATGCCGACAGCGTGTTCAAGAATCTGAAGGATTTCCGCAATATAGCCACGGACTTCATGACCGATGAGCAGAAAGCCGTGGCGGAGGAATACTTCGGCCGGTCAGTATACAGTCACTCTGAAAACTTCTGGATCGAATATGACGAAGAGGAAGCCGACAGTAGCGGCGCGGTACGGAAATATCTGCGTCTATGGCAGGTATTGAATCCTCTGTATCACCGATTTGCAGCCAGTATGGAGCTGGAGGGCCTTTCCACCGCCGGCGGCGTGTATCGTCGTGCCGCGGAGATACTTTTGGAGCGCGGGAGTGCCGGCGTGGCATGGCGCAAGATAGTCTTCGTGGGATTTAACGCTTTGTCGGCCTCCGAGCGAAGCATATTCTCGTCATTGCGCGATGCCGACAGCGGTTATTCGCGCGAGAGCGGTGACACGGTGGCGGATTTTGTATGGGACGCTACCGGTCCGGTGCTGAAAGATGTGGAGAATCCCGCAGGTAAATTTGTGGCGGTCAACAGGCGTCACTTCCCGGAGCCGTCGTGGCTCAGGCCTTATCTGTCGGAAAGCGACACACACTGCATGCCTCCATATCTTGAGAGGATAGCCTGTCCCTCCAACGCCATGCAGACGAAGATAGCGGGCAGCGAGATAAAGTCACTTAAGGATGAGATAGGCGACGCGCCGTTTGCGGATGCAAAGGTGGCTCTGGTGGTGCCGGATGAAGATTTGCTGATACCGTTGCTGTATGGTTTGCCTCCGGAGCTGGAGTCGCCTAATCTGACCATGGGATATCCTCTGCGTCTTACGTCAGTGTCGACCTTCATGACCTTGCTGCGCAATCTGCAGATGTCACAGCGCAACAGCCGAGAATACCGTGGATATGCTGTGGCCGACATCTTTCGGTTTCTGTCACATCCTCTGGCGCACAGTGTGCTCGGAAGCGAGGCGATAGACCGATTCAAGAAGGAGGTGGGTGACAGCCGCCGGCTGGTGGTGCGCGAGGAGGAGATAGAGCGTCTGCTTCCGGCCGGTATGCCTATGCTGAGGCCTCTGGATATGCAGCGCATCGGCTCCGGGGAGGTCATAGAATATCTCTACAATGCCTTGGGGATGGTGGCCGAGAGTCTGGAGCGTGGCGAGGGCCGTCCGATGATGCGCAGTCTCGAGCACACTCACGCCCGTACCTGGCAGGACGCGCTGTTGCGACTGAGGGATGCGTTGGAGCGCAACGGAGTGGAGATGGGCGCCGGGATGCTTTTCCGTGAAGCCGACAGGATGCTCAGTGCCGAGACGGTCCCCTTCGAGGGTGAGCCTCTGAAGGGGCTGCAGGTGATGGGTCTGCTGGAGACGCGCTCTCTGGACTTCGATCATGTGGTCATCATGTCGCTCAATGACAATATACTGCCAATGCGTAGCCGTCAGCGCACCTTTCTTCCCAACAGCCTGCGCCGCGCCTACGGGATGGCTCCGGCCAATTATCAGGAGAATATATTCTCATACTATTTCTATCGGTTGATAAGCCGTGCCAAGAGTGTGAGGATGATCTATGACTCGCGCGTAGGTGAGAGCGGCGGGGGCAAGTCGCGGTATCTGGAGCAGCTTGAATACCTCTATGCCCGCGACAGCCTGAGAAGCAAGGATTACAAGATGGAGGTCTCGGTGCCCTCTGTAGGCCGCAAGCCGGTGCAGAAGTCCGATATATTCTGGGAAGCGCTGCAGCGTTACCGTGCTGACGGCGCTACTGCGACGGTTAGAGAGGGGGAGAGGCGCGTGCCGGTGCTTTCGGCCTCCTCGCTGAAGAAATATTGCGAATGCCGTCTGAAATTTCTTATAGAGCAGGTGTGCGGCATCCGCAGCGACGACAAGCGTGAGCCGTATGCTACGGATCTGGATCTCGGCGACTTCTATCATCATGTGATGGAGCGTCTGTATGTGGGCGACTGTAAGAAGGATGCCGTGACCGGGCTGCTTGAGATGCCGGTGACAGTGACAGCAGAGAAGATAGAGTCGATATTGGCTGACCGCAAGCATATCGAGGCGATGATACGTCGGGAATATAACGCAGTGTTCAATCCCGGCGAGCCTGACGGCGAACTGACTCCGGCGCAGCTTATCACCGCCAGGATGACCTTGCTGCGTGTGGAGGCGACGCTGCGTCATGACCAGGATCTGGCGCCCTTTGACCTTATAGGATGCGAGGTGGGTGGTACTCTGGTCTATACCGCTTCTTCGTCAGCCGATGCGGAGGGGGAGGAGCATGAGTCCTTGCGTCTCAATATGCGGTTTATAATCGACCGTATAGACCTTGTCCGTGGAGGAGAAACATCGGATGGCGCTCCGGTGTATAAATTGCGTCTGATAGACTATAAGACAGGGCGTGTGGATGCCGTGACAGCCGACATGGATGAGATCTTCAGCCGCATGAAGTACAGCAATCCGTCGTTTCAGCTTATGCTTTATGCGGAGTTGCTCAGCAAGTGGAAGCCGTGGAAGGAGAGATATCCCCATTATGCAGGCAGCGGCATCGGGCAGGCGATGCTGGTGGTATATGATGTGCCGCGGATGAATGCCGGCGGCGAGGTGAAAGTACCGGTATTCGGCAGGACTCCTGCGCACAATTACGGCGAAGTGCGCGAAGATTTCAAATCGCGCCTTGACGCGATGCTGTATGAATTGTACGACCGTGACATGCCGTTTGCGCCGGTGGAAGATGAGTCCGGCTGCGAATATTGTGACCTCAAACTGATATGTCGTGTGGCCGGCGGGTCAACATAATCCGGTGTATGTCGTTTATTAAATATAGGACAATAATTATAGGACAATAGAGATAACAAGCTATGATTAATATAAAATCAAAAGATAAGGCTCGCAGACTCACGCTGATGGCACTGACAGCGGGTCTTTGTATGGGAGCGGGCGGCTGTTCGATATTCGGCGGCAGCAAGGTGAAGAAAGATGTGGTATTGCCCTCTGACCGGGAGCAGATACGCAAGCAGGCCTCGCAGAAGGAGTATACCTCCGAGTCTGTGGCGCAAGGGGAAGTGAGCGGCGACTGGGCCATCGAGGAGGTATGCGGCAAGCCCGTAGTCGGCCAGACCCCGCCATACCTGAAATTCGTGCCTGCCGAGAAGCGTGTGTACGGCAACAACGGCTGCAATACCATCAACGCCGAGTACAGCTATAATGCAGCGGACTCGACATTGAGTTTCAGCAAGGTTCTCTCCACGATGATGATGTGTAACGTGGTCGGCATCACTGATGTGGAGATCAATGCCGCGCTCGCCAATGTGAAATATTACAGTTGGGAGAATAAGGGTGATGAGTATTATCTGTATCTATGGGACACTTATCATCAGCCGATGCTGACTCTGATGCATCAGAATTTTGAGTTTCTCAACGGGACATGGCGTGTAGTGTCGATAGAAGATGAGGCAGTGAGCGACCCCGAGGTGAAGCTTGTGATCGACGTGGCTGAAGGGAAGGTGCATGGCAACACAGGCTGCAATGTGCTCAACGGCTCTCTGGATCTCTATATGGAGAATCCTAATTCGATATCCTTCCAGGATCTGATCACCACACGTATGGCCTGTCCGAATCCCGAATACGAGACACGTCTGCTGGTGGCCCTCGAGTCGACCGAGCGGGCCAAACCGATAGCCTCCGACCGTGTGCTTCTGCTCAACGGCGCCGGCGAGGTGGTGCTGACTCTGCAGCGTGTCACCGAAGGGATAGAGTGAGAGCGGCAGGCTGAAAATTTGTATGAGCAATATGGAGCGCGCTCTCAGCGCGCGTATTGTAGAAGCAGGAATCTGAATATTGAGATGAAAGAGGAGGTACGAATAGATAAATGGCTGTGGGCGATGCGCGTATTCAAGACGCGGTCCATAGCCACGGATGCAGTGAAGAAGGGGAGAGTGATGATGGGGGGAGTGGCAGTCAAGCCTTCGCGAGGAGTGAAGGTGGGGGATGTGGTAGATGTACGCAAGCCGCCGGTGACTTACACATTCAGGGTAAAAGGCCTGACCGAAAACCGTCTCGGCGCGCGTCTTGTGCCCGACTATCTGGAGAATCTGACGCCTCAGAGCCAGTATGATGTGCTGGAGATGGCGAAAATCTCCGGCTTTATCGATCGGCGGAAGGGTCTTGGCCGTCCTACAAAGCGGGATGGCAGAAAGCTCGCGGAATTTCGTGAGGAGACAGCCGGCTTTTATCTTGACTGGGAAGATGAAGAAGAATTTTGAATTTTGAATTTTGAATTTTGAATTTCGGCGGATTTCGGATTTCGAATTTTGAATTTTGAATTTTGAATTGCGGCGGATTTCGGATTTCGGATTTTGCCGGGATGAAAAAAAGTTGTAACTTTGCATCGGCGAATGGATTTCGCCTCCCGTGTGATGGGAATGGCGCGGGCGCAACGGCGGTAGCCGTGTGTCAGCGCAGATTTGAGTAACACAACAACATAACTTTACAAATGAAGACATTTGCTTTGAAAGCCGAGGCTCGCGAAGAGCTGGGCAAGAAGGCCGTGAAGGCTCTGCGTCAGGAGGATAAGATTCCGGCAGTCATCAATGGTGGTAAAATCGTGGAGCTTCCTTACAAAGAGGCTCTGAAGCCCGGTGAGAAAATCGTGGAGCTGGACGCAAAGCGCGGTATCATCACTACCGACATCACAGTGACCAACGAGGCAGTGCGCAAGCTTATCTACACTCCCGACATCTTCGAGATCGATCTTGAGGTCAACGGCGAGACAAAGAAGGCCGTACTGAAGGATATCCAGTTTCAGCCTGTGAAGGATACTATCCTGCACATCGACTTCCTTGAGGTATATCCCGACAAGCCGATAGTAATGGAGGTGCCCATCCAGATCGAGGGTCACGCCGAGGGTGTGAAGGCCGGTGGTAAGCTGACCGTGTCCATGCGTAAGCTTAAAGTTAAAGCCAACTACACAGAGATACCGGAGCGTCTGGTAATCAATGTGGACAAGCTGGGTCTCGGCCAGTCGCTGGCTGTAGGTGACCTGCACTATGAAGGCCTTGAGCTGATGAATGCCAAGAATGCAGTGGTATGTGCCGTACAGCTGACACGTGCAGCCCGTGGCGCCGCCGCAAAGGCCGCTCAGTAATATCCGAGGGCGGAAATGCTCAAAGTATTCTCAAAAATCGCGTCGATGCTCCGGCATCGGCGCGATTCATCTGTAGCTCCGGAGCCATCTCCGGAAGAAGTCGCTGATATGAAGAGATATCTGATAGTAGGATTGGGCAATATAGGCCCGGAATATGTCGGCACACGTCATAATATCGGTTTTATGACTGTGGACGCTATGGCGGAAGAGGCCGGAGCGCTGTGGAAGTCGTGCCGCTATGGCGACATGGCGGTGGTGAAGGTTAAGAATTGCGAACTGATGCTGCTGAAACCTTCGACCTTCATGAATCTCAGCGGTGTGGCCGTGAGATACTGGATGAATAAGGAGAAGCTGCCTCTGGAGAATCTTCTTGTAGTGGTGGATGACCTTGCGTTGCCTTTCGGCGCAGTCCGTCTGCGCGGCAGCGGTAGCGACGCCGGCCACAACGGGCTGAAAAATATCGCCTCCGAGCTCGGGACGCAAAATTATGCGCGCCTGCGCTTCGGTATCGGCAATGACTTTCCCCGTGGCGCGCAGGTGGACTATGTACTTAGCCGTTTTCCGGCAGAGGAGGCGAAGCAGCTTCCCGAGCGCCTGAAAGTGGCCGGTGATGCGGTGAGAGCATACGCCCTGAGCGGCCTCGGCTTCGCCATGACCCACTATAACAACAAATGATGCTTTTTTGGGGGGGGCGCTAAGATATAATTAAAGGAATCTTCAGTTTTTTGGCAATTTTCTTAAAAAAACGTTCCAAATCATTTGTGTAATGGTAAAAAAACATTAAATTTGCATTGCATTTGAGAAAGATGTCACAGCAATCTTTCGTCCAGCATTCAGAATATGATGAAAAACTCGACGAAAAATCATCTGCGATAGATTCCATACAAGAATTAAAGGAATAACCTAAAGTTATAATTCTTACATATTAAAATCTAATCAAAAAAAACTTACAGCAATGAAGAAATTCTTACTCTTCGCAGCCGTTGCAGTAGCTCTGAGCGCAAGCGCTACAGACTACTACGTAATCGGTAACGATGTGAATGGAAAGACATGGGCTACGGCTTCAAGTGATGCCAAAATGACAGAGACCTCAACAGGTGTCTATGAGTGGAACGGTGAGTCGCTCACGTCAGGTTTCAAAATCAACGACGGTACATGGGACAATTCTGACGCCATCTTCGGCTCAAATGGCAGTGTGCTTACTGTTGGCGAGCCGTATAGCTACGGTGTCGGAAGCAGTACAGGTAACATTGAGATGTCTGTAGAATTATTAACCAGCCCTAAGGTGATTTTAGATACAAAAAATCAGACCATCACAGTGACAGGACAGGAGCAGGAAATAACCTCTTATGAGGTATATCTTGCCGGCGCATTCAACAGTTATACTCCGAGTGACGCCGACTACAAGTTTACCGAAGGTGAGAATGGAGTATATACCCTTCATCTCGATTCATTCGAATCTGACTTCAAGGTGATCATCAACGGCACATGGCTTGGTTATGCTGCATCAGCTGTTGAATCCGGAGAGACCTATACTCTTACAGATACCGGAATGAGCAATAGTAAACTCAGCGGTGCTGCTACTGATGTGACATTCGCATGCGATCCCAAGGCAAAAACTCTGACAGTTACTTACACAACAGGTGGGCAGACAGTTACTACTCCTGAAAAACTGTATGTACTCGGCAATCTCGGTGAAGGCAAGGATTGGACTCCCAATGCCGGTGTAGAGCTTACCAAAAACGGCAATAAGTTTGAAGGTCAGGTGATTTTATGCCCGCAGCCCGCAGCAACCGCTGTATATTTTTCATTTGCCACCAACTTAGGTGAAGACTGGGATGCTGATGTGAATGCTTATGACCGTTATGGCGCTCTTGAGGGAGATGCAGTTATCACAGCAAACACTCCTGTTGAGTTCATGGCATACAAGGCAGGTGTCAATGCTTCTTCCGCTGCTGCCTGGCAGTTTAATACCACTGTTCCTGTGGAGGTATTCATGACAGTGGATTTCGAAAATATGACAGTCCTGATTTCCGGCGTAACAGGTGTAGCTGAGATCGAGGCTGCCGAGGAGGCTCCCGTATACTTCAACCTTCAGGGTGTGAAGGTGGTTAACCCCGAAAACGGTATCTTCGTAAAGGTAGAGGGTGGCAAGA
>CAYSJG010000063.1:0-9788 GCA_964431295.1 uncultured Sangeribacter sp.
TTATGTTTATTTTATTGAATATCAACAATTAATATCCGTTTTTAAGGGCTGACTAATTATTGTTTTCTAATGTAATTACCGATGTCTATCAGTCGATAGTATTGCCGAAGTAGCTGCTGCCATCGAAGCAGTGTGTGCAGATTTTATCTTTAGGCAACCCTATGGAGTCCACGAGCGTCTCGAGGGGATTGAATTTCAGTGATGTCAGACCAAAACGGTCACGTATCTTCTCCACGAGGGCATCGTATTCGGGGGTGCCTGTCTTGGCATACAGGTCGAGGTTTTTGTTGGGGTCACCTTCGAGCTTCTCAATGATGCGGCGCGTGAGCAGCTCCATGTCGCTCTTGGAGGATGTAAATCCGAGGTAGCGACAACCGTATATAAGCGGCGGACATGCTATGCGCATGTGCACCTCTTTGGCGCCGTTGGCGTACAGTTCGGAGACATTGTCGTTGAGCTGTGTGCCGCGCACGATGGAGTCATCGCAGAATAGCGCGCGTTTACCCTTGAGCATCGCCCGGTTGGGGACGAGTTTCATCTTAGCCACGAGATTACGCATAGACTGCTCCGAGGGGGTGAAGCTGCGGGGCCATGTGGGAGTATATTTGGAGATGCAGCGGTGATACGGTACGCCGTGTCCGGCCGCATATCCGAGTGCCATTCCTACTCCGGAGTCGGGTATGCCACATGCGCAGTCCACTTCCGTGTCATCGTTTTTACCCATCTCGTATCCGGAGGCAAAGCGGGCCTCTTCGACGTTTCTCCCTTCGTAGGTAGAAGTCGGAAAACCGTAATATACCCAGAGGAAAGAGCAAATCTGCATTTTGTCGCCGGGAGTGGCTATGGTCACGGCGGAGTCAGGGGTAATGCTTACTATTTCTCCCGGACCGAGGTCGCGTACGCTTTCGTAACCGAGGTTGGCGAATGATGTGCTCTCTGATGCAAGGCAGTATGCACCTTCCTTATGTCCGAGGACAACGGGGGTGCGCCCGAGGCGGTCGCGCGCTCCTATCACCTCTTTTTCGGTGAGTATAAGTAGCGAACAGGAACCTTTTATGCGGTCGAACATCATCCTTATTCCTTCGCGAAATGTGCGCCCCTGATTGATGAGCAGAGCCACGAGCTCGGTCTGGTTGGTTGTACCGCTGCTGAGCTCGCCGAAGTGTACACCGGCTTCAATGAGCTCGTGCTCGAGGTCGGCTATATTCTCTATATGGGCCACAGTGACGATGGCAAACTTACCGAGATGCGAATTGATGATAATCGGCTGAGGGTCGGTGTCGGAGATTACACCTAGTCCGAGATTTCCCTTGAATTTAGGGAGTTCTTTTTCGAATTTGGTGCGGAAATACGTCTGCTCCAGACTATGGATAGAGCGACAGAACTGACCCGCGGCGGGGTCATAAGTGGCCATTCCGGCGCGGCGGGTGCCGAGATGCGAATGATAATCTACGCCATAGAAAAGATCGACGCGGCATTCTTCGTGGGCGGCAACGCCCATAAAACCTCCCATAGGAAACTTTTTTCTTTTAAAATTTATAAAAACCCCGTGTCACAAAAATTTTTGATGCAGGTCAGCAGGTAGAATAGTGAGCATAGCGGACTATGCGCTTATTATATTTCTTGCGCTACGGGATCCTGGAATCTTTCAGACTGCAAATTTAACAAAAAAATTTGTAAAGCGAGGTTATATAGGCTTGCCAACACTTTACGCCGAGGCACTCCAGAGGGGTGTGTACAAGATGTAGATAAGTTGAAGAAAAGTTGAATATAACAGGTATTTGCACTGAAGATAAGTCTCCAATATCTTCATTAGCCGTAATTTGGAATTCTTGAAACTTTTACATCTCCTCCATTCTTCCGTCCTCCTGAATAAGATATCTACACCGATATGAACATGCGCGCCTACTTTTTCTACAGCTTTTTTCCCTCAGGAGTGAAGAATTTATTAACTTTGCCATCTGCAGAGAAATGTAGACAACCTTCGCATCTGCATGATAATTAATAAATGCAGGTGTAGATAAAGCGTAAATAAGTCAATGGCAAACACCCATAACTCATATTTCCAAATTTAGATGGAAAAAGTTATTGGACTTATCTACAGCATTTGTTATGGTTAGGTTATTTATATTTTAAATTTAAAAATTATCTAATAAAAAAAATAAAAGGGAGACCACAATATGGGCGACAATATTAAAGAGGAGATAGCTCGACTGAAGCGGGAGAAGAATGCGCTGGTGATGGCACATTATTATCAGCGTGAAGAGATCCAGGAGATAGCAGACTTCATAGGTGACTCTCTGGCCTTGGCGCGTCAGGCAGCCAAAACAGACGCCGACATAATAGTGATGTGCGGCGTGCACTTCATGGGCGAGACAGCGAAGATACTCTGCCCGGAGAAGAAGGTGCTTGTACCGGATGCTGGGGCCGGCTGCTCGCTTGCCGACAGTTGTCCGGCGGAGAAGTTTGCGGAGTTTATAAAGGGTTATCCCGGTTACACAGTGGTGAGCTATGTAAATACGTCGGCGGATGTGAAGGCTCTTACAGATATAGTGGTGACTTCAGGGAATGCCCGTAAGGTGATAGAGTCTCTTCCGGATGATGAGAAGATAATATTCGGTCCGGACCGTAATCTAGGAGATTATATCAATCGTGTGACAGGTCGCGAGATGGTGTTGTGGGACGGTGCGTGTCATGTGCATGACCGTTTCTCTCTGGAGGGTATATTAAAGATGAAGGATGAGCATCCCGGTGCGAAGGTGCTTGTGCATCCGGAGTGTCGCCGTCCGTTGCAGCTTATAGCCGACAAGGTGGGCTCTACGGCTGCTCTGCTTGATTATGCGGAGCAGGATGATGCAAAAGAGTATATCGTGGTGACTGAAAGCGGTATTCTCTATGAGATGAGGCGTAAGTGTCCTTCCAAGCGATTTCTAGCAGCGCCGGCTGAGGAGTCCGGATGCCAGTGCAATATATGCGAATATATGAAGCTCAATACGCTTGAGAAGGTGTATGAAGCGCTGCGCGATGAGAAGCCTGAAATAATAGTGGAGGAGGAGACAGCGCGCAAGGCAGTTAAGTGTATACATCGTATGCTCGAACTTTCATAGCCTCTTCTGATCAGTCTCTATGGACAGACTTAAGAAGAATATAGTGGAGCTTACGCGGTGGAGCGAAGAGGATGCGGCTAATCTTGAGCACATACCTCTGTGCCTCCTTGCCGACAATGTAAGGTCGATGCACAATATAGGTGCGATGCTGCGCACATGTGATGCTCTCGGTGTGCGGGAGATGATAATGGGTGGAATATCCGCAGTGCCTCCTCATCCGGAGATAAGCAAGACGGCGCTCGGTGCCGAGCGCACTGTGGCGTGGCGTCATGTGGAGGATGCGTTTGAGGAGGTGGTGCGTCTTAAGGAGGGGGGTATGCGTGTGGCTGTGTTGGAACAGACGCACGGTAGTGTGCCGCTGCAGTCCTTCAGGGGAGATGAGGTGTATGAAGGGCGCGGTGGAGACTGGCTTCTTGTGGCGGGCAATGAGGTGAGTGGTGTGGACCAGCGTATAGTGGATATAGCCGATGTGGCTCTTGAAATACCTATGCGTGGTGTGAAGCATTCGCTGAATGTGTCGGTAAGTGCCGGTATAGCTCTCTGGCAAATAGCCGTTGCGCTCAGATATTATAAGTCATAGGTCATAAGAAATAAGCTATATAATCTACTCTTTATTTGAGTAATAGAATATGAAAGGCTGCCGGAAGGCGGCCTTTATCTTTGTGCCCACAATATAAAATAAATTTAGAATTTTTAATTATGGGGCATTTAAAACAGGAATTAGAGAAGCTTACGATGAAAGAGCTGATCACCTATTCTCTGGCTATAGGCTGCATGGTGATGGCAGTGGTGGCGATCTTTATGGGTATTTTCATCCCTCCCAAGGGGGAGGTGCATTCTTCGATATTGACCTATTTCGGCATCTCTTCCGCCTTTTGCGGATCTCTGTTAGGGATCTCAGCTCATTATTCCAATGAGCTGACTAAGTTTAAGGGTCAGGTAAGTGACTATCTTCGTAATAATGAATCAAATAATATAGTGTAATGAAGATACTGATAGATGCAGGGCATGGTGTGACGACCAGGGGGAAGCGGAGTCCGGACGGGAGGCTGCTCGAGTTCAGGTATTGCCGTGAGACGGCGCGTGAGGTAGTGATGCGGATTAAGGCGCGTGGCTATGATGCGGAGCTGCTTGTGCCTGAGGATGCGGATATCAGTCTTGGTGAACGTTGCGCGCGTGTCAATGCCTGGTGTGATAGTCTCGGCGTGAAGAATGTGTGTCTTGTGAGCATCCATCTGAATGCGGCGGGATGCGGTGAGTGGAAGTCGGCTCGCGGCTGGGAGGCGTGGACTTCCAAAGGGCAGACGCGGGGAGACAGACTCGCGGATTGTCTTTATGATGCGGCGAAGAGACATCTGCCGCAGGGGACGAAGATACGCACCGATATGTCAGACGGTGACTGCGACAAGGAGAGTAATTTCACTATTCTTTATCGGTCAAAATGCGCGGCGTGTCTTACGGAGAATCTTTTTCAGGACAATCGTGATGATGTGGAGTGGCTGCTGAGTGCGGCAGGTCGCGAAGCCATCGTGAGTCTGCATGCGGATGGTATAATAGATTATATAAAGAGCTATGGGAAGAGATAGATATTATGATAGTGGCAGATATGCCGGGTGTGTGAGGTTTGTGGTGATGGTGGTGATATTGCCGGTGTTGTGTGTTTTGTGCGGATGTACGCGCAAGGTGTATGTGCCGGTGGAGCGTGTGGTGGTGAGGAGTGATACTCTTCGTGAGAATTTGGTGCGTGTGGACTCTGTGATGGAGCGCGACAGTGTGGTGGTGATGCAACGTGGCGATACGGTGTATTCTACAAGATGGCGTGAGCGTGTGCGTGTGCGCGAGCTGAGAGATACTGTATACAAGGTGCTGAGGGACTCAGTGAGATGTCCGGTGCCTTATCCTGTGGAGCGTAAACTTACGAGTTGGGAGCGGGCGAAGATGAGTATAGGAGGTCCGGTGGCGGTGATAGTGGTGATAGTGGCGGCGATTGTCGTGATACGGCTGCTTAGAGCGCGAGGTCGTCAAGGAAGTGGTGACTAAATTAAGGAACGCGCTCTAAAAAATGGAGCTGTGTCAACAAAATTACACAGCTCCATTTAAGTAGCGGGTTAACTCTGATGTAAGATTATCAGTTCATGGCCATATCCTGAGCGGGGGCCTGTGTGGGTATGCTGTCCACAAGGATGGCATGTGTGCCGCTTGCTGCGCCGTCGGTGTTGGATGGTTGGGATGAAGTGCACGCGAGAATCATAGCTATGAAAGCCACTAAGGCTACAGGTGCGACGAATCGGATTCCTGATGTTTTGATTTTTTGAAACATAATGTTAAGTATAATACGATTATCAAACTATAAGCGGTCATATCCATCATGCAGAATGTGCCCGGTATCCACGGCAGTATCTGGAGTGTTTCATGCACCGGTGCTATAAGACAAGCTATCACGGTGAGTGTAGGCCCGGTAAGTTTACCGTTTTTGAAAGTAAGCGGTGCTTGAAAGCAGAGCAGTGATGCAAACCAGACTGCGTCCGGCATCGTGTATAGAATCCATTCCGGAATATCTTTTTTTGCAGAAAGAATGGAAGTGGATAATATGGGTAGACCGCCGAGAATGTCAGTAGGCCTCAGAAGTATATATACAATGGCTCCCAAGATGATAAGAAGGGTGCCGATAATGTATCTTTCTGTGGCTTCAGACATTTACATATATTTGAAAGGGTTGTCTATGCGCCAGATATTGAATTTTCTATCTTTATTGGCGCGTGATGAGATGAAGTAGATGTATTTACCGTCGGGCGACCATACGGGTGAGCAGTCTACTTCCGGATGATAAGTAATCTGTGTGAGGTTGGTGCCGTCTATTTTAGAGGCGTATATGTCAGTGTTCTGTTTATGTGAGATATTGGAAAGTGAGTTGGCTACGAAGAGAATCCAGTTGCCGTCAGGGGATACCGCCGGGTCAGTGAATCCTTTTTCGGAATCCGAAAGTATGATAGTTTCATCGCCGTTAGTGATATCGATGAGCCAGATTTCGCTATTACCTTTTACAGAGTTGCGTGTGCAGATAATTTTACTGTTGCTGTCTCCAACGGGTTTGGGTGCATATCCACGTGTGCAGTTGGTCAGTTCTCCATTTGTACGGTTGAGCATCCAGATGGACGGACCCATGGAATCGTAGCGTGTGAAGAAGAGCAGCGTGCCATCTTTGGTCATGGCAGGTTCCCAGTCATTGTTGTTATTGGTGAGTGTCTTTACGAGACTGCCTTTGCGCGAGTCAGTGCTTCCGATAGTGCTTGTAGAGCCGGTGTTGTCGTTGAAATACAGCATGCCATCTTGCCCCCAGTCAACATTCTGTGCGCGGCGGAATGTGCGTTGTGTGGATGGTGCGCCTGCGGATACTTTTCTCACCATGATGTTGGGATTGTCATCGACGATGCTGATGTAAGCGAGCTGTGTTCCGTCAGGCGACATGGCGAGTCTTGTGCCGGTGCCCCATGTGATGACCTCTTTTTTGTCGCCTCCTTTGCCATAGCCGGAAGTGGTCCAGTTGGTGACTGCCACATGTTCACGGTTGCCGATTACGGGGTTCTGATTTTCATCAGAAATTTTGGTGATCTGAAGCGATTGTTCTTGTGGAGCGATGGTCTCAAGGTATATTTTCTTGCTACCGCAAGACGTCAATACCCCGGTGGCTGTAATCAATACAGATGAGATAAGGATTGAATATTTCATATAATTCCATATATCTTGTCTAACTCTCCGAAACAAGAAATTGGTAAAAAAAAAGCGTGAGAGCTATACCCATCTGCCCGTTCCGCTATCAGAGGCTCTGGAATGCCCATTGTAGTAGAACGAGCAAACATAGAAGCCTCACGCGGAACATGAAATATACCAATAGCCGACACCGATAAAAGTCAGTGTCTGCATAAATTGAATATACATATCCACATAGACTGTCTACACTTGCTGTCTCTTTGACTCCAATTGAAATTTTCCAGATTTCTGATAGCCAAAAAGAGCGCTTGGTAAACGCCTTTAATAATTATTTACTTCTTGCCAGATGCCTTATGGTCAATAAAGCCTGACAATCTGCATTTGCAAAGGTAATACTTTTTTCGATTTGGGCGAATTCACTCTCTAAGATTTTTGCGGTATAAGTAAAATAAGATATATTTGTAAGTAATTGCTGAGATAAATGCATAGGTGAACATGCTCACATTTGTTTTTCGCAGCTACTTAGACCCCATCCCGCAAAAAATGTTAACGCAGGGGTCGCAGATATCGGTCATATTTGGCCTTGCAGGTGAAGGAGCATAGCGGGCTATGTGACTGAACCAAAAGGTCAAAGATGGCCGAAAGCTGCGAGACCACGGTAACTTCAGGATGGGAAATTAATATAATTTTTAACATAATGACCGCCGTCCCGACAAGAAATTAGTTATGTCCGACCGCTATTTGCGCATCTCAGCCAAGTCGCATCAGTCGCATAGCCCGCTATGCTCCTTCTTTAACTTGCTGAGCTGCATCAAAAATCGGTCGCCCCTGCGTTAACATTTTTTGTGGGATGGGGTCTTAAGGAAAGGCGCTCAAAAATTCAGAGGTCGAGGAGTTTGGTGATTTTCTTTACGGCGTGGTGGTAGGAGGCTTTGAGTGCGCCCACGCTTGTACCGAGGATTTCCGAGATCTCCTCATATTTCATTTCATCGAAGTAGCGCATGTTGAATACCAGTCGCTGCTTCTCCGGTAGGTAGGCAATGGCTTTCAGTAGATTGGCTTTGGCCTCATCACCGTCGAAATATTCGTCAGCCTCAATATTGTCAAGCAGATATGAGTCATTCTCATCGTCAGACGTGTCGCGTGTGATGTAATTGTTGCGCACACGCTCTTTTTTCAGATGATTGATGCTTTCGTTGACAGCTATTTTATAGAGCCATGTAGATAGCTTGGCATTCCCTTGGAAGTTGTGGATATTGTTCCAGGCTTTGATAAAGACGCTTTGGAGCAAGTCGGCGGCATCGTCATGTGATGGCACCATTTTGCGGATCTGCCAATAGAGCGGTTCGCCGTATGTCTGCATCAAGAGCCTGAAAGCGGTGTGAGCCGTTTTCTTATCTTGCAGGTCGTGGATTAACCGTGATTCATCTATCGGTGCGGTGTATGCCATATCCGACCGCTAAGTTACAAAAAAAATCTCAATTTCAGCCCATCTGAGGCCTATCTTAGCGATGAGAAGCAACTCTGTGAAGCAACTCATCCAGTGTCACGGGCCTCTCTTTGGACTGCCATCCTGCGAGCTTGGCGAGCACTCCGAGGAGTTGCTCAGGCGTCATGCGGCTTCTGATGCTCTCCATATCCATATCCTTGTCGCGCTTGGAGAGGCGTTTGCCGTCAGCATTTCTTACGAGCGGGATATGCGCGTATGCCGGAGGGGTATATCCGAGTAGTCCGGCGAGATATATCTGCTGTGGTGAGGAGAGTAGCAGGTCATCTCCGCGGAGCACTTCAGTGACTCCCATGAGCGCATCGTCGACCACTACCGCCAGTTGGTACGCCCACGCGCCGTCAGCGCGTCTTACCACAAAGTCGCCGCATTGGCGGGCGAGGTTGACTCTTTGCGGTCCGCAGATTATGTCGGTGAAGTTGATGTCGCGATCTTCCACGCGCAGTCGCAGCGTCCTCCCTTGAAGTGCGGAGATGTCAAGCGGTGCGGGAGTGGAGGGCCTGCAGGTGTCGGCATATACGATCCGGCCATCCGACTGATGTGGAGCCTGAGTGGCGAGAATGTCGGCTCTCTTGCAGCAGCAGGGATATAGCAACCCTTTGGCATTGAGAGTGAGGAGAGCCTCGTGATAGAGATCGCTTCTGAGGCTCTGGCTGTATGGTCCGTGAGGTCCGAGGTTGTCGAGTCCTCCCTCGTCCCATCTCAGCCCGAGCCATAGAAGGTCGTCCTCTATAAGTCGGGCATATTCATCTTTTGACCTCTGTGGGTCGAGGTCCTCTATCCTCAATATCCAGCGTCCTCCTCTGCTCTTGACCGAAATCCACGAGCGAAGGGCCGTAAGCATGTTGCCGAGATGCATCCGTCCTGACGGGGAGGGGGCAAACCGGCCTACCGGGACGGTGCCGGTAACCTGCGGGCTGTCGTCGGATCGATAATATTGGGGAGTATTGCTGTCCATATCCTAAAATACGTTAAGATGACTAAAATATTTTGTCGGCACGCAACTAATTCAGTCCCGGAGGCGTTATAGTAGCAGAAAGTAAGTAAATCGTTTCATGATGTTAGGTTAGTTCGAAAGTATTATGGAAAACACAGATCGCGGCTGCTTGGGAAAGCAGCCGCGATCGCTTTTTAAGGCCCTGCTCCAAAAAGCCGGAGCTTTAGGAATATAGTTGTCAGGCCTTTATTCTGTAGATTTACTGTTATTTATGCATTTTGGCACGGCAGGAATCCCACATAAGATAAATTATGAGGAGTGCGTAGGCCACGCAGCCGAGTATCTGAGTGACAGTCTTGTCAATGGGGTTGGCGTATTCAAAACCGGCGAAGCGTGTGATGGCTGCGAAGACACCGAAGAGAGCGCCGCCAGCGATAAGACCGGAGGCAATGAGTGTGCCGCGGTCGCGACGCATGTCATTGAGTTTGGCATCTTTGGAGCTGTGGCTTACGAAATATGCTACGGC
>CAYSJG010000064.1:0-9760 GCA_964431295.1 uncultured Sangeribacter sp.
TGGCGACACCAAAATAACCATTTAGGGCTGACTCCTGCAAATGGAATCAGCCCTATTTCTTTCTGCTTCAAAAATTTTTAGCGGACAGTAATAAAAAAATATTTAAACATACTCTAAGAAATATTTGCAATAACATCAATTGCTATCGGGGTGTAGGGATGCACGCTTGTGCATCCGCTGATTAACAAACGATAAAGAGAGGGTGAATCAAAATGCTGATTCACCCTCTCTTTGGGTTGGTGAGGTGGATGGTGATTATTTCACCATCAGCTTGGTGCGCTTGCCTTCTATCTGCACCATCACTACTCCGGCCTCTGCGGGTATCGTCTGCAGGTCGGAGATGATGTCGGCGGAGGCTATGTGGCGTCCGGCGGCGTCATAGAGGTCGGCGTGCTTGCCGCTAAGCCCTGTGAATACCACACATCCTTTGCCGGCGCTTACTGACGCGTTGGCGCCAAGAGTGGATACGCTGCTGCCGTTGATGCTTACAGGCAGTGAGTACGGAGCGCGGAAGAGTGTGCCGTTCTCATTGGCCACTACGGCGCGTACCCAGTATGTGGAATTGAGGGCGTCGTTGTTGTCGCGCAGAGTCAGGCCTTTCACGCCGGTGGCAATCACTTCGGGATCGCCGTCGTTGAGCTGACGCATCACTTCGTAGGAGTCGATGTTGCGCTCATAAGTGCGGGCGGGCTCGAAAGTGAGGTCGTCGATGCTTGCGCCAAACATGCCTATGGATCCGTAGACGATCGCGAAGTACTTGGCGTTGACAAGATGCTTGGGATCCACGGTGCAGTGTTCCCAGGTCTCTGAGCCGGACTTCGAGAAGTTCTGTACCCAGCGGAAGCTGCCGCACTTTCTCGGGCGCTTGTTGCCGGAAGCGTCCTCTACATATTCGATATTGTCAGGATCGATGACGTTGTCAGTGTTGGATACCCAAATCTCAATAGTCTCTGTATAGTCCTGAGAGAAGGTGTTAAGCCAGAATGAAATCTCCGAGCCGGGCACTATTTCGGGTGAGATGAGCCAGTCGAAGCTCTTGATGGGCTCAGTGATGGTCTCGTCGCCTTCATAGTCCACGGAGCGTGCCACGAGCATCTGCTTGCCTGTGTGGGGCGAGAGGCGCGGGTCATTCATAGTTCCGAGTTGTTCGGCGTTCCATACCATCCATCCGCAAGGGGTCAGGTCATCGAAGAGATTCTGTATGCCGAATACGTTGCCTCCGTCAAGGTCCACATTGGTCCAGAATCCGAGGAGCTCGTCATGCTTGAATGGCTCCATGACTTCGAATCCTTCGGGTGAGCCGTATGAAGCGTCCGGAGCGGGCCATGTGAGCACCACATCAGCTCCGTCGCGTTCGGCTGTGGGCTGATCCACGATGGGGAGCGAGTTGGGCTGCAGGCTGAAGGTAAGCGAAGTGGTGTTGTTGCTGTCGTTTTCGTCATCAGCGTCAGTAATGGTGGCGGCAATTTCGAGTTTGTCATATTTGAGCCAGTCCTTTTTCATAGTGATGGGCACGACATACTCGTAAGTCTCGCTTTCAGCCACACGTCCTGTAGTGGCGGTGACAGTCTCTAATACCTCTCCGTCGCCGAGGACATCCACCTTGAAGCTGGTGATGCCGGCCTCAATGCCGGAGTTTGTGATCTTGGCCACATATTCGTATGATTCACCGGCCACGGCGTGCGTCTCACCCTCTACGGAGGCTGCCGTAAAGTCGTGGTCTATGATCTGATTGATTTTATATGTGTCGAAGAGTACGTTCTGATTGGCCAGCAGAGTGCCGCGGAGATTAATCTGTATCCAGGGCTTGTCGCAGTATTCTGCCGGGAGCTCTACCTCCCAGTCTACCCATTCGCCTGTGCGGTTGAGTTTGACTTCGGAGATTTTCTTGAATTCCTGGTCAGTGTTGGACTGTATCCATATTTCCGTGGTGCCGGCATTGATGTAGTCCCATGTGCGGATGGTGAATGCCACCTTCTTGTTGCCGAGTGTGGAGAGGCGTGGAGCGGTAAGCTCATAGCGTGTGGGTCCGTAGCCGATATTACCAATATACATGCCTCCGCCTCGCGAGAAGGACGGGTCTCCCATGCCGAGTCCCATGGTAGAGGAGAGATTGTCAGCGCGGCTGTTGGAGTATTCTCCTGTGGAGGTGTATCCCCAGCGCTGGTAGTCGAATCCGGCGGGATTCCATGATTCAAGCATAGGCAGGCTGTAGAGGTTGCCGAGTGTCTCGAAGATGAACTCACCGTTGGTCGATGTGCCCATCTCGTTGACAGCTACCGGCCCTACATGATACCAGTACTGAGTGCTCGGTTCGACGGTGAAGTGGTATGAGTATCCGTCGGCTGTGCCGATTTTGTGGTATGCGCCTATGGATGAGCCCGTATAGATGTCGTATGTGAGATCTTCGACATTGATGTATCCTCCGTGGGCTCCAGTGGTGGGAGCATCCCAGGTGATGGTCATGCCGAGGTTGTCATCGTCGATGATAGCCTTTACATTTGTGGGAGGTGTGGGTGTGTCGAGACCGACGTAATGGCTGTAGTATTCACGCAGTCCCTCTCCTTCTGATGAGGAGCATGTGATGTAGATGTCGGCGAGACCGTCTTCGTTGACGCTGAGTGTGATTTTGCCGTCAGCTCCGCTCTTGAGAGTGGTGGACTGCTTGTAGTCGCCGCTTTCAGCTGTCACGGTAATGTCTGTACCTTCGGGGAGAGGACGTCCGAGTACATCGTTGACGGGCGCGGTGAAGTTGATGTCCACGCTGAGAGCACCGGTGGGATCTGCTTCAAATTTTACATTCTGTGCGCTGCCGGGCACGTTGGCGCTGGAATTGTCGGCCTTTTTGATGGCGAAGTCGGAGAGGCGTACTCCGCGGTAGTTGGAGGCTTCTGCGGGACCGTCGGCATGGAATCCGAAGTAATACTCGCCGGGCTGCTCCACAGCGAAGCGCACTGTGATGGCAGTGGTCTGCGGAGTGATTCTGTCGGAGTGTGTGTATATCTGACGAATCATCTTCGTGTCCACGGGGGCGGTGCCTATGTAGACTTCGAGGTTGTCACGGTGACGCTCATTGTTGTAGGCGTTGCTGTAGTTGAACGTAAGCTCGTAGAGCGCGTTGGCGTCCTCTATGGCGACGGCGGGGATGAAGAGCCAGTCGTTGGGCACCTGATATCCGAGCGCTGTCTTTATGGCGTAGTAGGCCGGGGTGTCGTCTTTCGCAGGATAGAATTTGAAGACATTGTAGTCATCATCGGCATTGTATGTCTCAAAGAGAGTAGCCTCGGCCTCGGTGGCCGGCTGGATATAGTACGGTATGGGGAAGGCCTCGCCAACAGCGCGCGACAGTGGTGTGCTGTGTAGCGAAGTCATGCCTGATGAAGTGGCTGTCACTGTGATGGCCTTGCGCTGCATCACGTCAGGCTGGGCGAATGTGAATTTTGTTTCGGTGATGGGCTGAAGATTGATCTTCTCAGAGTTGAAATAGACATCGTAAGTCACATCTGTGAGATCCACATATCCGTTGTGCTGACCGATTTCTTCGGGAGCATTCCATGTAAGAGTGTTTCCTTCGAGCTGCAGATTAGTGGGAGGCTGCGGATTGTCGTATCCGGTGAAGAATGTCAGGATGCCGGCGGGTCCTGTCACACCGTCGGTGCTGGCGTAAGCCTTCAGGGTGTGCGGACCGTGTGTGGTGGAGATGGGTCTTGTGGCCTTTTCGCCGGCCTTGATTGTAAATGACTCCAGGGGAGCGTCATCGAGTTCCACATGGATGGTGACATCGCCGAGGATTGCTACGCCTGCGAAGGTATATGCGGGTGCGGACACTGTATAGGTGCCCTCCAGCGATGCTTTGTCAAATGCTACAGTGGGAGCGGCCATGCGGTCGGGAGCGTTGTCAGGTGCGAATGGGTCGTCGCACATTATGGATGCGATGAATCCCAGCGGTGTGATAGCGCCTACTTCGAATGCCTCGTAAGTCTCGGCATCTATGCCTATGAGCTTCATCTTCTCCTCAAACTCGTCGCGGTATACGAAGAAGAATGCATGGTCATACGGGCTGTAGCACATGGCGTTGGTGGTCAGTCTCACGGGATAGCAGAAGTATTCGTTGAAGTCATCGTACTGCTGCACAGGTATGGTTTCGGGCCATGCCGGGTCGCTCATGTCCACCATATTCAGTGTTCCGTTGTCTTTCAGGCCGTAGAGATTCTGGTCCATAGGATTGTAGACAATGTTACACATGGTGTCACCCTCGTTGCTGCCAAGGTTGGAGAGCAGTTTGGGAGTCCAGACCGCCTCTTTGGGGTCGATGACCACAAGGCTGCCGGGCGTGCCGGTGGAGATATTCAGACACAGACCATAGAACAGGTCGTGATCCGGATCATATGTAAGGCTGTTGCAGAATGCGTTGAGAGCAGTGTCTGCGGCACCGAAGATCACGGATTCGAGGACATTGCCTGTGGCGATGTCCACTGCCTGCCAGTATACGGTGATTTCACGAGTCACCGTGTCTTCTGTATATTTCGGTATGTAGAGGATGCCGTTGCGCATTGCTCCGGTCATGAAGTAGTAATCTTCTCCGAAGGAGTACTCCATGCCGTTGTACATTTTGGTGATAGCCAGTGACTGCGGATCCATTTTGCCGACATAGGCGGCATCATAGCCTTCGGCTTGGGAGTGCATAGGTACAAGGCAGTACATGCTGCCGACAGGCTCCTGGGCAGTGCGCATTATCTTGCGCGCATTGGCGGAGGGGACACTGCGTAATTTCACCGGACCGGGATTGGTGGCGAGAGCAGTCGCATCGTTATGGCGCTGCGTTTTGTAGAAACTGGTGAAGACCTCATAGGCCTTTTCACTGGTCTGGCCGGTGCGCTGCAACGGCGCACGTTCAGGCATGCGCTTATGCTCAGCAGACAGCGACAGAGTGCCGGTGAAAGCTAAAAGTGCGGCTAAACACACTTTTGCAAGGTGGTTGAATCGCTTCATTGGTTAAATATTGGTAACAGTTATAATGATTATTTATAGTCCATGATAGATTAATCCCGCCAATAATGTGTGGGATGGAATAATCAAGTGCAAGTTAACATATTCTGATATAACATCCAAAAATATCGCAATAAATTGTCAAAAAAATCATGTGTGGGACGTTGCAGGTCAGTGAGAATTTAAGTAACAGGCGTTACATCTGGCGCACAGTTCGTCCGAAGGAGATATAGAGCAGCAGGGCGGCGAGGAAGAGTACGCCGCTGAAGCTATAGTAGACGCCTACGTTGTGCCAGTCGAATACCACGGCCAGCAGATATACCAGAGGCACGCCGAAGAGCAGGTATGCAAAGGTGGAGCAGTAGAACAGCGGGCGCACACGGCTGGTGCCGCGTATGGCGTTGGCGTATGTGAGCTGAGTGGCGTCGCCGTATTGATACAGTATCAGCGGTATCATCAGCGGCATGCAGGCCGCCACTACTTCGCTGTCTGGGGTGAAAAGCTCCACCAGTGGTCTGAAGAGTAACGCAAAGGTGAGAGATGCCGTTGTGGCGAGCAGCAACATGATGTGCAGTCCGGCCTTGGTGGTGCGTTTTACGCCTGTGATGTCACCGAGTCCGGTAAGATTTGCCACACGTATGGAGGTTGCTACTCCGAATCCCATGAAAATCATGAACCCGAGCTGCGAAATGATGTTGACCACCTGATAGGAGGCGAGCTGTATAGTGCCGTACCATCCGCATACGATGGCTCCGAATGTCCATAGGAAGCACTCGATGCCGCTCTGTATCATCACAGGCCATGAGGTGCTCCATACATGTCGGATGACCGTGCGCCCCTCGTGCTTCTCCTTAGCCCCTTCTCTGTATTTGCGGCGGCTGCGTGAGAAGAGATATATCGCCGTTATTGCCGCCATGATCGCAATACGCGAGGCCAATGTGCTGATGCCCGCGCCGGTGAGTCCCATGCAGGGAGCGCCCCATTTGCCGAAGATCAGCATATAGTTGCCGACGATATTCATTATGTTGCCGCCGATAATCAGCCACATCGGTGTGGCCGTGTCGGTACATCCGTTGGAGACTTGCTGGAAAGTGTTGAAGATGGCCATCGGCAGCAGGGATGCGAGTAGCGTAAGGTAATAAGGCCGGATGAGCGGAAGCAGTTCCTCCGGCTGTCCGAGCTTGTCCAGAAAGAGGTAGAGCACTCCCAGGAGCAGGGTGAAGATTATCGACAGCAATGTGTTGGCGATAAGTCCGGCGCGCATATAGCGGCCTGCGCCGCGGAAGTCGCTGCGGCTGAAGAGCGCTCCGGCAAGAGGAGTGAGGCCGGAGGCAAAACCGAGTTGCATCACTATGGCCACCAGAAAGATGGAATTGACGAAAGCCGATGCCGCGAGAGCCTTGGTGTCGTAAGCCGCCACCATCATGGTGTCGGCGAAGGAGACCACGACGATGCCGAGCTGCGTGATCATGACAGGCAACCCCAGCTTCAGCAGTATTTTATAGTCGGCGGTATAGGATTCGGATTGCGCCTTATGTGGCAACGGCATATTCGGCATATTGGTTTCAATAGGCAAAGATAGACATTTTTTTGCAATTGCGGGATCCCCCCGGTCATATCCCGGTCATATCCTGGTCATATCCTGGTCATATAGTGATGATATCGGCGAGGATGCGGGCGCGGAATGATGCGTAAGTGGCGGCTGATTGATATTGCTGAAAAGCGTTGGCCGACAGACGGTCGCGCAGGGCTCTGTCGCCGCATATCTTCCGCAGATGCTCGGCAAAAGCTTTCGTGTCACCGCTTTTCGCCATCATTCCGTTGTAGCCGTGGGTGATGGAGTAGGGCATGGCTGTATTGTCGAAGCATACCGTCGGCAGCCCGTGGCTCATCGCTTCCCAAAGCACCATCCCGTATCCCTCGAGCAGCGACGGGAAGGCGAATATATCCGCGGTGTCATACAGCTTCTCCTTCTCACTCTCGGTGATATATCCCGTGAAGGTGACGTCCAGATTGTGGGCGTGGATTTTGTCAAGAAGTCTGCGGTAATATTCCGGCCGTACAGCTTTGCCGATCACGGTCAGGGAATATTTCTCCTCGATCTCCCCTTTGCGCCGCAGCTCCTCAAGTATGATCAGGGCCTCCACAAGCAGATGCAACCCCTTGCGGGGCTCGATAGTTCCGGCAAAGAGTAGATGCCGGGGTGCAGGCTTGGCGTGCAGCTCGGTGACCCTCGGGAAGGGTATGGGCCAGAAGAGTGTCTTCTTGCCGAATTTGCGTCGGTTGAGCTCTACGATGTACGGACTCGGAGCAATGACGCGATGGGCGATATACTGCGCGCAATTCTCCATTACGAAGTAGAATGGCCGTCGCCATCCCCGGTGCTGCATATATTCGTAATGGTGATGAAAGGCTGCGATATGCGGGCCTCCGGCGATACGTAGAAGTAGCATCAGAGGCAGGAAATAATAGGCGTGAGTAGTATTGACAAATACTATATCTTCCCGCCTGAGCTGATTGAAGAGGTTCAGATTCTCCAGTGGCGCAAGCAGCTTGCGCAGTCCGCTGCGGTAGCGGCATACGTATCGCTTCACACGCGCGTCGTTGCTCCCGGCGAGCGTGTCGAATACATATCGCTCATACCGGTGTGCTCCGGTGATGGCGCGAAACGTATTGTATAGAAAAGTGTATCTGCGCATGTCGAAGCGCTTGGCACCGAGGCCTCCGTCTACTTCTTCATCATGAATTTGCGGGAGGCGAGACGCGATCCGTCGCAGAAGATCTCCACCAGATAATCGCCGGGAGTCAGCGTGGTGTTGGTCTGATAATATACGGTGACGGGTGTCTCATCGTTGTTGTAAGTGATCTCCTTGACTCCCGAGGCGGTGAGTGTCTGACCGTCGATAGTGAAGGAGCCGCCTCCGGTGAGCAGTGCGCCGTCAGGGGAGGTGATGCGCATGTATACATGTTTCACGCCCGGCGCCGCCGTGGCGTTGGGGCTTATGACGAAGGATGCGCCGAGTGACTTGGCTTTGGTGACATTCTTCTCGCGTTTACCCTTCTTGTTGTATGCCTGAAACGAGAGGCCTGTGATGTTGAGCCGCTTTGCCTGGGCCACTGTCTGCGAGAGTTGCTCGTTGTCGCGCTGAGCCGCGGTGGCGGTGGCGGTGAGGGCCTGATTGCGCTCGTTGACCTGAGCTATCTCCTGGCGCAATCCCTCGTTTTCCTCGCCCAGACGGCGTATCTCCTCGAGGTAATGCTTCACAATGCCTTTGAGCGTGGCTATCTCGCCTTCGAGCTGCTTGATGCGGGCGCGGTTGGAGGCGTTGCTGCGTTTCTCTTTGTCAAGTTCGCTGAGCAGCCCCTCAACCTTCATGCGTGCGGCGTTATATTGCTGTATGAGGGAGTCGTTTTGAAGATATACCTGCTGATCCTCGTATTGTGAGAAGTCTGCGTTGAGCTGATTAAACTCGTTGGTGAGCATCAGCCGGTCATTAGCCAATGCCAGGCTGTCCACCTTGGCCAGGGCATCGTTGGCCGCTGTCTGCTGGCGCGAGGTGTTGACTATCAATACTATGATCAAGGCTACGAGAGCTGCGAAAACTCCTAATCCGGAGTATACGACGATTTTTTGATTTCTGTTCACGGCTGGTTGTCTGGGCTAACTGTGGTATGTAATTGATTATATGGGAATAGGCGAGAGGAAAATTGCGGTCAGCGACGGCGTTTTTTCGACTTCTTTTTGCTCGAAGAGCCGGAGGATTTTGCCGGAATCTTCAGCGTCTGGCCGGCGCGGATATTGTCGCCGGAGAGTCCGTTGGCTTTGCGAAGATCATTGACAGTCACGCCATATTTTTTTGCAATGGTGGTGAGGTTTTCTCCGCTCTTGATATTATGGCTTTTGGGTGCGGTCTTTTTCTGACTGCTCTTTTGTGAGGATTTGGATGAAGTGCTCTTACGGCCGGAGGTGGCGGAGGCAGCTGATTTCTTTGAGGAGGTGGCGGAGGATGCCTGAGCATTGGCGGAAGTCGAATTTTTCGATTCTTTGGGTGCGGACTGTTCAGCTATATGCGACGCCGGCACGGTGGTCTGTATGCGCAGCTTCTGTCCCTGACGCACTGCATTGCGTCGCAGCGAGTTCCATGAGCGGATGTCGACCACTGTCACCTTGTAGAGGGCGGCGATGTCGCTGATGGTCTCTCCTGCAGCGACGGTGTGAGTGATGGTGCGGGTGGGTGTCTTGGCGTTGGCAAAGCTATCTTGCTCAGCCTCGGGAGCCTCTTGCGGATGTGAAGCCGTGAGAGGCTCCTCCCTTGAGGGATTGTCGCCGGAGTTGTTGCCGTCCGCGGCGTCTGCCCTGTCGGCAGTGTTGTTGTCATCAAGAGCGGCTACATCGTCGGCATTGTCGAGATCCACCTCTGTGCGGCGTGTGTATTTGTCCGCCTCGAATGCCACGATGTTGTCCTCGCTCATCACGTATGCCAGACTTTGCTGCGAGGGGAGTACAAGGGTGTAGCGTCGGTTTTCGCTGCCGGGTATTACATCAGCGCGAAACTGAGGATTGAGCACTCTCAATTCATCGACGGGTATGTTGAGCACTTTGGAAATCTGGTCGAAATGCACTCTCTTGCCTACCATTACAGTGTCGGTGACGAGCGGCTTGGTGGGGAGCACAGGGGAGATGTTGTGCTTCGGATAATATGTCATCACATAGTTGGCGGCGATAAACATAGGTACGTAGCCTCTTGTCTCCGGTGTGAGAAAATTGGAG
>CAYSJG010000065.1:0-9747 GCA_964431295.1 uncultured Sangeribacter sp.
CATCCTCATCGACTACGACCAGATAGCGAGGGGAGTGCAACTGCTCTTCCCGGCCAGACACCGCAGCAAAGGGATGGAGGTGATCAACGATGTGAAAATGTCGATGAACCATTACTTCCGCGGACAGGGGCTCGTGGCGCTCGGAGCCATGATACTCTATTGCACAGGATTTTCAATTGTCGGCATACCACTGGCCATCCCGCTCGGACTGATGGTAGGGGTGCTGTATATGATACCCTATTTCCAGTATATCACCATCATACCGGTGACGGCGGTATGCTTCCTCTATTCGCTGAGCGGCGAAGTGCATTTCTGGGCCACACTCGGATATTGCGGTCTGGTATATGTGGTGTCACAATCTATCTGCGACTACATCCTCACCCCGCATATCATGGGCAAGGAGCTGGGGATGAATCCTGCCATCATACTGCTGTCACTCTCCATCTGGGGAAGCTTGCTGGGCATCATCGGCATGATCATAGCCCTGCCGGCCACCTCGCTGATAATGTCCTACTACCAACGCTATATCTCCAACGCCGGCACACCGGCGAAAAATTAGCCTTATCTTCGGATTTTAATCGATTATTCACGGAATTTTCGCTAATTTTGCAGTCATGTCTAAAAAACCTTTCGAATATAATCTTGAAGATAGAGAAGAGAGAAAGGGGATAATACGGCAATCAGCTGACGACTACGACCTTGATGACCGCCGGACCTGCAATTCCGACAAGCATACCGCAGACTTTGACTCCTACACCCTTGATGACGACCTCCATGGCGAGGATGATGAAAAAGAGCTGGAGCATGAAGAGGAGCATGAAGAGGGGGAAGAGGGGGAGGAGGAGAAGGATGACAACTCAGCCGGAAGCCGTCATCCCGGCCCTGTGACTCTTCTGCTATATATGATGACCAATCCTGTGGAGGGATGGAAACGAATACGACGCGCCGACATCTCCCCCGAAGATACGGCCGCGAAATGCTTCTATCCGCTTACGGCATTGGCGTCACTATCCGTATTCGCAGAATTGCTCTACGGCACGCTTACCGGCTTCACCTCTGCGCTCATCAAGGCTCTGCTTGTATTCATATCCTTCTTCTTCGGATATTTTCTGGTAAAGATCATGACAAAAATCTTTACGCCTCAGGCATGCCGCAAAGCCATTGACAGCAACTTCGGCAAAGAATATGTGATGTATCTTCTCTCCACACTGACCATATTTTATACTGCCGGCAGTCTTCTGCCCATGCTCGACTCGCTGCTCGTATTTCTGCCGCTATGGACCATCTATCTGGCCACCAAAGGAGTGAGATTCTTTAAATTCAGCGACTCGCGCACGGCTCTTGTCACAGTCCTGCTCTGCTGCTACATCATACTCGCTCCGGTAGCCATCTACTCGCTATTTGCCGATATATTGCTACCTTAGATACTTTTAGCATCTGGTCAAGAGCGCATTTCTTATAATTTCATGGTCTTACTTAATTATTTCACATTATGGCCTCCAACAACAACGTTCAGATAAAAAACAAGCGGGCGACCTTCGATTACGAAATCAGCGACACCTACACTGCCGGAATTGTGCTCACCGGTACGGAAATCAAGTCGATACGGGCAAGCAAAGCAAGCCTCGCCGACACCTACTGTATTGTGGACCATGGCGAAGTATGGGTCAAAAATATGCACATCGCCGAATATGACTTCGGCTCATACAACAATCATGTCACACGTCGTGACCGCAAATTGCTGCTCAACCGCAAAGAGATAGCCCGGCTGCAGAAGGCTTGCGAGGACCCGGGATATACCGTAGTGCCGCTGCGCATGTTTATCAACGAACGAGGACTCGCCAAGCTTGTGATAGGAGTGGCACGCGGCAAGAAGCAGTATGACAAACGCCAGAGCATCCGCGAGCGGGACGACAAGCGGATGCTTGACCGACTTATGAAGAAATGAGAAGCATCGAACTGCTCGCACCCGCCGCCAACGCCGAAGTGGCACGACAAGCCATACTTCACGGCGCCGATGCCGTATACATCGGCGGACCGGCATTCGGAGCGAGGGCCAACGCCTGCAATTCTGTAGAGGATATTGCCGAGGTATGCCGATTTGCGCACATATATGGCGTAAAAGTCTACGTGACGGTCAATACCATCATCTATGACAACGAACTGCGCCGCGCCGAGAGGATGATATCCGACCTATACAAAGCCGGGGTGGACGCGCTGATCGTACAGGATATGGGCATACTTCGGATGGACATCCCTCCGATAGCCCTTCATGCATCCACACAATGCGACATCCGGACTCCGGAGAAAGCGAGATTCCTACAGGAGGCCGGATTCTCGCAAATCGTACTCGCACGCGAACTGACTCTTCAGGAGATAAGTGACATCTGCCGGGCCGTCAGCATAGGAGTGGAATGCTTCGCACATGGTGCGCTCTGCGTGTCATATTCCGGCAAATGTCATGCCAGCTGCGCCGCCACGGGACGCTCGGCCAACAGAGGGGAGTGCGCGCAGATATGCCGCCTGCCTTACTCTCTCACCGACAGTTCCGGCAGGAGACTGGCCACTGACCGCCACCTCCTGTCTCTCAAAGATTTCTACACGCTCGACAGAATACATGAGATGCTCGAAGCTGGCGTCAGCTCATTCAAAATTGAAGGACGCCTCAAGGACGCCGCATACGTCAAGAATATTGTGGCGGCTTACCGCCGCGCCATCGACAGAGAGATCGACGCCGCGCCCCAACTCTACCGCCGCTCCTCATACGGAGTATCACGGATTGAATTCACTCCGCAGCCGGAGAAGAGCTTCAACCGCGGATTCACACATTATTTCCTTGACGGCAGACGGCCCAAAGAGATATGGCAGCCGACCACACCTAAATCCATGGGGGAGGAGATCGCCGATATCAGCAGACTCCACAACGGTGACGGAATAAGCTTCTTCAACGCCAGAGGCGAATACGAAGGGGTAATGGTCAATGGCGTCAGAGGCGGACAAATCATAGGCAACCGGCCGTTTGTGCTGCCGAAGGGAGCTGTCATACACCGCACATCAGACAGAGAATGGCAGCAATTGATGGCCAGACCGACCGCTACACGACGCCTGAAGCTCGATGTGGAGATCGCCGCAAAGTATGTAAGCGCCATGGATGAGCAAGGCAATTTCGCAGCCATACCTATGGACGCCGAGATAGAACCCGCACACTCTGACAGTCAGGATATCCAGAGATACTTCGCCAAACTCGGCAACACCGAGTATGAGCTCCGCGACTTCTGCAATCTGCTGCCCGGGGGAAGCTTCATACGCGCCTCGGAGCTAACACGCCTCCGGCGGCAGCTGATAGAGACTCTGCGCCGCGCATCTGCCGCTGCCGACCGTTACGACAGACGGCGCAAAGAGAATCCGGACGCCGTGATAGATTATCTTGACTCGGAAAATCTCGATTTTCGCGAAAATGTGGCCAATGAAAAAGCGCGCCGATTCTATAAAGACCATGGCGCGCATAAGATAGAGGCGGCACTTGAACTCACCGGGCGAGAGAGGCTGAAAGAGGGTGGTGTCCATGTGATGACCACACGCCATTGCATCCTTCGCGAAATGGGGTTGTGTCTGAAAAGAGGGGGAGGAGAGAAAGTCAAAATGCCCCTCACATTACAAAGCGGACGCATCAGATTGCGAGTCGACTGCGACTGTGTCGCCTGCGAGATGCGCGTCACATCGCTTAAGGATGCGGCCGCGAAGGTCTGACAGCCGCTTCTGAAGCATCTTCAGGGTATCATTCTGACCCTCGTTGAGATAGAGATCCGTCTCAGGCAAGACATTGAGACTTATTCTGTCGTATGCGCTCTCATAACGCTCCATCAGAGCGGAAACCGCCGCCGAATCTCCGGCATGCTGCAAAGAGTCGGCATATCTGCGGGAGAGAGCGCAGAGATCATTGTATAGCGCGGCGGCGTCCTGCTCACGACTGTCCGTCACGGGATGAGAGCATCCTCCTGACAACGCCCCCGCCAGCATGACTACCGCACATAGAGCGCTTGACAAGAGGGATCGAGTCTTAATTTTCACTTCTAATCGGCTCATTTCAATTTCAGTTTTGACTTCAGGTACTTGCCGGTGTATGATGCCTCACAGGCCGCCACATCCTCCGGAGTGCCTTCCACTACGACACTGCCGCCGGCTTCGCCACCCTCAGGTCCTATGTCTATCACCCAGTCGGCATTCTTGATGATATCCATGTTATGCTCGATGATGACCACAGTATGCCCGGCCTCGGTAAGACGACGCAGGGATTTCAGCAGCGTAGAGATATCATGAAAATGCAGCCCCGTGGTCGGCTCGTCAAAAATAAACATCGTATTGGGCTGCTTCTCCTGAGAGAGATAATATGCAAGCTTTACCCTCTGGTTTTCACCTCCGGAGAGGGTAGAGGATGACTGCCCGAGCTTGATGTATCCGAGTCCTACATCGCTGAGCGGCTTCAGTCTGCTTATTATCTTTTGCTCCTGCTCTTTGGCACGCTTGGAGAGAAAGGCTATCGCCTCGTCGACGGTCATCTCGAGAAAATCGTAGATGGACTTGCCGCGGTATTGCACTTCGAGTATCTCATCCTTGAATCTCTTGCCGCCGCATACTTCGCACGGCACGGTAATATCTGCCATAAATTGCATCGGGATGGTGATGACCCCCTCTCCCTTGCACTCATCGCAACGTCCGCCGTCGGTATTGAAGGAGAAGTATCCGGGAGAGAAATCCATCCTTCTGGCCAAAGGCTGATCCGCAAACAGACGGCGTATCTCGTCGTAAGCCTTGAGATATGTGGCCGGATTGGAGCGTGTGGAAGTGCCTATGGGATTCTGGTCTATGAATTCCACCGCACCTATACTGCCGACATCCCCCTTGAGTCCCTTGCAGGCCCCGGGCTGCTCACCGGGGATATCGAGTCTGCGACAAAGCGACCTGTAAAGGATATCGCGCACAAGCGTAGACTTTCCGGAGCCGCTCACGCCGCTCACCACCGTCATCACACCGAGTGGAAATTTGACAGATATATTCTTGAGATTATTCTGTATGGCGCCCTCCACCTCTACATATCTCTTCCAGGGGCGGCGCATCGGATCGTACAGTATCTCCCTGCAGCCGCTGAGATATTCAAGCGTATGGGATTTTTTACATTTTCCCGTGACCTTCACTCTCTCCAGAGTCTTCTTAAGATCACCGGAGTATACTATCTCTCCGCCATGGCTGCCGGCATCCGGACCTACATCCACTATATTGTCTGCTGCAAGCATGATCTCCTCATCGTGCTCTACGACCACAACAGTGTTGCCTGCCTCCTTGAGGCGACGGAGCACGTTGATAAGACGATGAGTGTCGCGTGAGTGAAGACCGATAGAGGGCTCGTCGAGGATATACAGAGAGCCCATCAGAGATGATCCGAGCGACGTGGCAAGATTGATACGCTGGCTCTCACCGCCGGAGAGGGTAGAGGAGAGACGATCAAGTGTGAGATAACCCAATCCTACCTCTTCAAGAAACGACAGACGGCTGCGGATCTCCAGCAGCAGCCGTGAGGCTATCGCCTCTTCGCCTGAAGCAAGCCGGAGAGTCTCGAAAAACGCCTTTGCCTCTGAAATGCACATCGACACTACATCGGAGATACTCTTGCCGGCTATCTTCACATACTGGGCATCCTTACGCAGACGCTTCCCCTGACATTCAGGACATCTCGATTTGCCGCGATAACGCGCTTTCAGCACTCTGTACTGTATCTTATACTGGTTTTCATCCACCCAGCGGAAGAATCCGTCGATACCATCCCAATCTCCTTTGCCATGCCACAGTATATCGCGCTCCTCGCTTGTCAGCTCTGCATAAGGCTTATGAATCGGAAACTTCAGCTTGGGGGCCATCTTGATGAAATGACTCCATACCTCCGACATCTTCTCGCCACGCCAGCATTGCACAGCTCCCTGATATACGGATAATGTCTTGTTGGGCACCACCAGATCCTCGCTTATGCCAAGCACCTGGCCGAAACCCTCACACACCGGACATGCTCCGTAAGGATTGTTGAAATTAAACATCAGATCCGACGGCTCGCGGAAATCCATGCCATCGGCCGAAAAACTATTGGAGAAGGGCAGCTCCTTGGGACCCTCCTCACCATATATCTTCACTATACACGAGCCGTGACCCTCGTAAGTGGCCGTCTCCACCGAGTCTGCGAGTCTCGAACGTTCATCTCCGGATGTCTGCACACTCAGCCTGTCTATCAGCAGACGCAGCCCTTTTCCCTCATCCTTCTTCTCGGGAGAGGCCAGAAAATCAGATATCTCTATCAGCTCGCCTTCACGCTCCACACGGGTGTAGCCGCTCTGGGAATACACCTCCAGCTGCTTGCGCAGAGTGCGGTCGCCGGGCACGACAATATCCACAAATATCGCCAGACGTGTCCCTTCAGGATAGGAGCATACCTCATTGACTATATCATCCACACTGTGCTTACGCACTTCACAGCGGGATATAGGAGAAAACGTATGCCCCACACGGGCATACAGCATACGCAGATAGTCATAGATTTCCGTAGCCGTACCCACTGTGGAGCGGGGATTGCGGGTGTTGACTTTCTGCTCGATCGCTATTGCCGGGGGCAGCCCTTTTATATAATCGCATTCCGGCTTCGCCATACGCCCCAGAAACTGACGCGCGTATGCAGAGAGACTCTCCACATATCTGCGCTGTCCTTCGGCATACAGTGTGTCAAAGGCCAGTGAACTCTTACCGGAGCCGCTCACGCCGGTAATCACTGTAAATTTACCCAAAGGTATGTTGACGTCCACATTCTTGAGATTGTTGACCCGTACACCCTTGGCCTCTATATTCTCTTTTTTCATGCTACTGCGTATCTCACGGTCATTGAAGCTGACGCACCATAGCTACGGCCGTCTCATATTTCGCCATATTCGAGGCCTTCTTTATAGCCTTCCATACCTTACGCCCTATTTCGGATTCGGCATACTCCCAGAAAGGACGTATCTTGTCAAGCACCTGATGACTTCCGCCTATAAGTTGCGCGGAATAATAATCAAGCAGCGCATCGTGAAATTCAAGCATCACGAGGAGTCGTCTCTCACGCGGCCACTCCTGACCCTCTTCCATCTCATTGATAAGTGACGGACGTCCCAGAACGCCGCGTCCAGTCATCAGCCCCTTCACAGCCGGATACTCCCGCATCACGGACAATGCATCCTCCGGTGTATGTATCTCACCGTTGTATACCACCGGCAAGCGGGAGGCGAGCAGAAAGTCGACAAATGCATCGTAATGCAACGGCTGCGAATATTGATCACGGGCAGTGCGCGGATGCATTGTCAGATGAGAAAGCGGCAGCTCATTGAGCACTTCGAGCAGAGGTCTCCACTCGCTGTCAGACTCCATGCCGAGCCGCAGTTTGACGCTGAAATCCATCTCGCCACACTTCTCCTTGGCCTCATTGACCACCCGTCTCACAGCCTCCGCACACTCCGGCCGAGCCACTGTGGCGGCGCCACGGCCGCGCGCTGTCTGAAGCGGAAAGGGGCATCCCATATTGATGTCTATGCGCCTGTGACCCGCAGCCATGAGTCGGTCCACCAAAGCTGAAAGCTCGGCATAATCCCGGAATATCACCTGGACGCAGCCCGAAGACATCTCTGCCAACTTCAGTGACGCATCACGGTCATCATCGCCTGCAAGCATCCCCGCGGCATCACGTAGATCACGCGGCCGGATATCACCCTTCTCCAGACGGATAAAAGGTGTGCAATACTCAGCCTTACAATTATATATTTGCGAATGTAGAGCGCGGTAAGCCGCATCTGTATGCCCCTGAACGGGCGCGAAATAATACTTCATCCTGCAAAATTACAACATATTTTGCTCCAAAGTCTCACATTTTAGCATTTCTTTTGTTAATTTTGGTTTTTAGAGTTTTTTTCATTGTTATTAATATATGTCACCCATCCAAAATCTGCTATAATGGAATCATATCTACGTAAAGATTTTTCTCACGACAACATCTCTGAATCGCGACCTGAATCGCACCCGCTGAGGCCGTTTATCCCGGCCGGAGCCCGTCTGCTGATGTGCGGCACTTTCCCTCCTCAGCAGAAGCGATGGAGCATGCCGTTTTACTATCCGAATTTCATCAATGACATGTGGCGCATCTTCGGCATTGTATTTTACGGCGACAAGAATAGATTTGTGGATGCAGAGAAGAAGACATTCCGCCTGGAGGAGCTCAAAGCCGCATTGACCACCATCGGGGTGGCACTGAGCGACACAGGCCGCGAAGTGGTACGCACCACCGGCAATGCCTCCGACAAGGACCTGGATATCCGTCAGACCATCGACCTGCCGGCCATGCTCGCTGAGCTCCCCGACTGCATAGCCGTAGCCACCACAGGAGAGAAAGCGGCTTCAGTCATCGCCTCCATCACAGGCACGCCGATCCCTCCCACAGGGGAGAGCAGACCCTTCATCATTGAAGACTCTTACGGTCGTGTCAGAGAGATGCAACACTGGCGTATGCCATCCTCATCACGGGCATACCCGTTGCCTCTCGAAGAGAAAGCCGCGGCATACGCCCGTATGTTTGCAGCTCTTGACATCTCCATCTGATCTGCCTGACCGGCGGACTGTATCTATAAGACCGGAGCCCTTCCCGCAGAATCATCCGGGGAAGGGCTCCGTCAATATCATAAAGGACGCGCTCTTACGCCGCCTTATGCGGCCTGAAGGCGTTCCAGAGAATATACAGCAGGCAGAGGGCAGCCAGAGCAAGACCGCCCCAGGTCAGATAATCGTTGTATCTCTCCACACTCTCAAACAGTTGGCGAGGTGTGACCGTAAGCGACAGCCAATATCCCAACGATGCGAGGATACCATTCCAGAGAAGCGCTCCGAGGGATGTAAACAGAGCGAACTGCGCCACATTCATCCTGGATATGCCAGCCGGGATAGAGATAAGCTGGCGTATGGCCGGTATGAGCCTGCCGATAAATGTGGAGACGGCACCGTGCTTGTCGAAATATTGCTCCGCACGCTCCACCTTCTCCCTGTTGATCAGGCAGGCATGGCCCAGGCGGCTGTCAGCAAACTTATATACCACCGGCCGTCCTATCCACAAAGAAAGATAGTAATTCACAAACGCTCCTGCAAGGGCTCCCAGAGTGGCAACTACCACTACCGCCCACACATTCATGTCGGAGCCGACACCGGTCCCCGTACACGCGAGATAAGCCGCCGGAGGCACTATCACCTCGGACGGAAACGGTATGAAGGAGGACTCCACGAGCATGAATATAAACACAAACCAATAATTGGCATTCGAGATAAACCAGTCGAAAAACTGCTGAGCGTCAAAAATAGCCAGCGGTATGAGATCAAGCATATTTTAATTATTTTTTCAGTTATTCATTTCTGAGAGCGCTATCTGCGCTCAGGATCATAACACCTTGAGAGAATGTATGGCCTCCATCGGCGATGACGCCTTGAAGACATAGCTCCCCGCCACAAGGATATCCGCGCCCGCTTCGGCCAGACGCGCGCCGGTCTTCTCGTTGACACCTCCGTCCACATTTATGAGAGCCTTGGAGCCGCTCTCGTCAATCATCCTGCGCAGACGGGCCACTTTCTCCACAGAATGCTCTATAAAGGGCTGGCCGCCGAATCCGGGATTGACCGACATTATCAGCACCTGGT
>CAYSJG010000066.1:0-5027 GCA_964431295.1 uncultured Sangeribacter sp.
GGACATTTCGAATTCAACTCGTGGATTCACCTAACGAGCGAAGCACCCAGCCCGACAACGCCCATCCCGAGCTGCGCCACCTCAACCGGGAGGATTTCATCCGATACCCGGAAGGTGTCGTCGGTCTGGGAGAGGCAATCCGCTACCGTCTCGACAATGCCGGACTGACACGCAAGATCGGCAAGAACCAGGTGCTTGCTCTCAATGTCCTGCTGACATACGACGGCGAGGCCCTACGTCGTCTTGCCGATGAAGGAAGGCTCGATGAGTGGGCGGAAACGAGGTGAGCGACGCTGATATATGTATGTTAGAGCGAGCTGTTATTTCGAGGGTTTGCTGCTGCGGGAGGCGGCTATGTCGTTGGCCACTACCACTGCTTTTGATATATGGTCGCAGATATGTGCGTCATCTATGAGATTATCCACATTTGCAGCGTGCAGAGATGCGCGCACGCTGTCTCGTACTCCTGAAAGTACTACCAGTATACCCTCCGAATGTGATGACTCGATGAGCAACTTCAGATTGTGTATACCCGTCGAATCTATAAAAGGCACCTTTCGCATGCGGATGATGCGTACTATCGGTTTTTCGTTAGGAGTGGCTCTCATCAGATCGTCAAACTTTGTAGCGGCTCCGAAGAAGAATGGACCGTCGATTTCATACACGGATACTCCCGGATAGAGATCAAGCACTTCGTGTTTGGACATATCCGTACCGTCGGCGGCATCGAGCTGCTCACCATACACCTTGATGGTAGTGTTCTCCGTGACACGTCGCAGAAACAGCACCACGGCGAGCAGCAATCCTATCTCTATGGCGATAGTCAGGTTGAAGACTACAGTCAGCGCGAATGTCACAAGCATCACCGAGAGATCCCCCTTGGGATTGTGTGTCATATCCACTACTGTGCGCCACCCGCTCATGTTGTAGCTCACCATGATAAGTACAGCCGCCAGACACGACATAGGCACAAGATTAATGAGCGGCATCGCGAAGAGAAATACGCAGAGGAGCACTACCGCGTGTATCAGACCGGCCACAGGAGTCTTGCCGCCGTTGGTGATATTGGTCATGGTGCGGGCTATCGCTCCCGTGACAGGTATGCCTCCGAATATAGGCACGATGACATTGGCCAGCCCCTGCCCCATCAGTTCCGTGTTGCAGTTGGTGCGGTCACCGGTGCGTCCGTCGGCCACAGTGGCGCTCAGCAGACTCTCTATGGCGCCAAGCATAGCTATGGTGAAGGCCGACGGCAGCAGCAGATTGACCGTCTGCATGTCCAGGCCGAGATGGACAGTCTTCGGCATAGACGGTGAGAGATTTCCAAACCTGTCACCGATAGTCTCAATGCCGGTGACGCCCATAAACTCACGCATTATCCATGTGACGAGAGTGACAATGATGATGGCTGTCAGCGCTCCCGGCATACGTTTGGAGACCTTCGGAGTGTAGATATTGATGAGCAGAGCGGCTATGCCGACCCCTAATGTGGCAAGGTTGATAGTATCAAAGTGCTCTATATATACGCGCCACTTTCCGATAAAGTCTCCTGGCATAGGCTCGTCAATGCTCAGTCCGAAGAAGTCCGGCATCTGCGTGGAGAAAATTGTCAGCGCTATACCCGCCGTAAATCCCACCACAATCGGATAAGGGATGAATTTGATGACCGTGCCGAGATGGAAAATCCCCATAAGCAGCAGTATGCATCCCGCCATGAAGGTCGCTATCGCCAGACCTGAGAGTCCGTATAATTGTATTATATTGTATATGATGACGATAAATGCTCCCGTCGGTCCACCTATCTGCACACTGTTGCCTCCGCAGGCGCTGACGATGAATCCTCCGATGACAGCCGTCACCAGACCTACGGTAGGACTCACTCCGCTGGCTATGGCGAAAGCGATTGCCAGAGGGAGCGCCACTATTCCTACTACAATGCCTGCTATGCAGTCTTTACGAAATTTGTCGAGATTGTAATTCTTGCATGCCTCTATCAGGGCAGGATGAAAATCAAGATGTGATGTCGGTTTCATAAGTGGTCGCAAAATTACAAAAAAATGTTAATATGGCAAAATTTCACTGTTACCGGAACGCTCATTCCCCCCCCCTCAAACTATCTCTACAAAACCATCTCTCCTCCGCAATTGTTGTCAAATTGGCTCAAATGGATTATCTTTGTATGCTTGTGAGTTGGCCATACTGCAACAGGCCAAACTTCACGACTGCGACCCCTACCACCCCAAAATTTCAAGGGATCGCGCTCTAAAGCATACGAAACTTGAAAATTAGACACGAAGATGAAGATTAAAGAAGTACCCGTACTGCTCATAGCCGGCTATCTCGGCGCCGGCAAGACCACTCTGCTCAACCGAATACTTACCAATTCCGAAGGTATCCGTTTCGCCGTGATAGTCAATGATATAGGCGAGGTCAATATCGATGCCTCCCTAATACAGAAAGGCGGCATTGTAGGTCAGGATAATGCCGATGATCTTGTAGCGTTGCAAAATGGCTGTATCTGCTGCACGCTGCGCACCGACCTGATGCGCCAGATCGACGAACTTCTCGCCAAGGACTGCTTCGACTATATAGCCATCGAGGCGAGCGGCGTCTGCGAGCCCGCTCCTATCGCCAATACTATCTGCAGTATGCGGATGGTGGCTGGCCCGTGTGTGCCCAAGGCCATACCGCGGCTTGACTGCATCGTCTCCGTATGCGATGCTCTGAGACTCCAGAGCGAATTCGGCTGCGGAGAGTCATTGCTGCGCAAAGGACTGGATGAGGAGGATATCGAAAACCTTATCATCGACCAGATAGAATTTTGCAATATCGTCCTGCTCAATAAGATCTCCGAACTGAAAGAGGAGGACGCCAGGATAGTGCGTCATGTGGTGCGTACTCTGCAGCCTGAAGCGCGTATACTCGAGTGCGATTATTGCGATGTGCCTCTCAGGGATCTCCTCGACACTCGCCTGTTTGACTTCGAGCGTACCGCCACATCAGCCACCTGGATCCGCGAGGTGGAAAATCCGGAGCTCAATGTGGAGCATCATCACGACCATGACCATGATCTTGACCATCACCACGACCATCACCACGATCACGACGATGAGCATCATCACGACCATGATCATGACCACGATCATGACCACGAAGGTCATCACCACCATCATCATCATGACGGCGAAGGCGAGACAGAGGAGTATGGCATCGGCACATGGGTATATTTCCGCCGTCGCCCGTTTGACCTCACGAAGTTCGACAGCTTTGTGGCCAAGAGATGGCCGAAGAATGTCATCCGTACCAAAGGATTGATATATTTCTCTCAAAACCGCTCCATGTCCTATATCTTCGAGCAAGCCGGCGTGCAGCAGTCGCTCAAAGAGTCAGGACTCTGGTATGCTTCCGCACCGGAGGAGGAATTACGTCAGATGCTTGCCAACGATGAAGCACTGCGCCGCGACTGGGATCCCGAATACGGTGACCGTATGATAAAACTCGTATTCATAGGCCGTCATCTCGACAAGGAAGCGCTCGCCCGCGACCTTGACGCCTGCCTCGATTAAGTAAACGCTCTCTAAAACCCAAGAAGAGGGGGATCGAAATGCGTCGGTCCCCCTCTTCTATGTTTGCCTGTTTTGGTAGAATTAAGCCCCCTGCGTTATATTATTTGTGAGATGGGGTCTAATAATTTAAGCCCTATAAACTCTCAACCTCAAGTTTTCAAGTTGCAATGCGACTTGCGAAACTTGCATTAATAGTTTTTAGCTTCGATCTCGAAGAAGCTCTGCGGATGCTGGCATACAGGGCATACACCGGGAGCCTTTTTGCCTACCACCACATGACCGCAGTTGCGGCAGATCCAGATAGTATCACCCTCGCGCGAGAATACTATCCCCTCTTCAATGTTCTGCAGCAGACGTTTGTAGCGCTCCTCATGGTGACGCTCGATGGCTGCGACAGCGCGGAAACGGGCCGCGATAGCGGTGAATCCCTCCTCGTCAGCCTCGCGGGCCATACGATCGTACATATCGGTCCATTCATAGTTCTCACCCTCGGCGGCAGAGCGCAGATTGGACATCGTGTCGCCTATCTCACCCCCGTGGAGCATCTTAAACCACAGTTTGGCATGCTCCTTCTCGTTGTGAGCCGTCTCCTCGAAGATAGCGGCGATCTGTTCGTAGCCATCCTTGCGGGCCTTCGAGGCGAAGTATGTGTACTTGTTGCGGGCCATTGACTCGCCGGCAAACGCTTCCTGAAGATTGCGTTCAGTTTTTGTACCTTTTAAATCTTTCATACTCATATATTATATATAAATTTCTGCAAATATAATCATTTATTCGCACCCAGTATCTTTTCCCTTGAATTATTTTGCGTGCGCTCTTCGCGCTTTTCTCTCGCAGAGGCTACATATTTTGCTCGCGCTGCCCGCTTGATGGCCCCCTCTGCGGGCTCTGCGGCTCAGCGAGTATGCCAAAAAGCGCGAAGCGCAAAAAAACACAGAGAAAGAAAACCGCAGCGAGAGCCAGCAACAGCGCAGAGACGACTGCAGAGGCACCATCTCTATATGATTATCGATTATAGCTTTTTAGGGGAATTAGTAAAGTATTGGGGATGAAGAAGATTCTGTTTCGCAACCATCCATATCTCTTCAGAAGAGAGTATCATTTGAGACTGCAAAATTACAATTTTTTTTGAAATTTTCGATGTTTTCAGTAGGGAAAAATGAAATGTGCCTTACCGCTATTAGATTCCAAATTATGAATATTGACGCATTTGTTTAGCAAATAGTATTTAAATGATATTGCTATCTGTTGATTTTCAATAAGTAAGAAAGTATCCAAATCTCTTCTGAAGAGAGGGTCATTTCGAGCCGATTACACTATTAGTTCCCGCCACTTATCAGGCGGCTGTAGAGGAGGTTTTGCAAATCCGTCTTTAAAAACCTCTTTCTTTTCAAGGTTGGCGTGCAACTGCTTAAAACACAGTATATTCTGAGTTTGAGCAGGAATTGAAGAATTATCCAA
>CAYSJG010000066.1:5037-9590 GCA_964431295.1 uncultured Sangeribacter sp.
AAAAAGTGGTATGTGATGCGCGATCTAAAACGCAGAAATGCCAATTCCCTTGCCATACATGATCTTCAGAAAGCCGGTCTGGAGGTATTCACCCCCATGACGCAGATGATTATGACCATAGGAGGACGTCGTCAGAAGCGCGATGTGCCCGTAATACAGGATCTCCTGTTTGTCCATGAGGCAAAAAAGACCCTCGACACATACGTGGCAATGTACAGCACGCTTCAGTATCGCTACCAGAGAGGCAGGACAGCAGATGACCCCATGACCGTCCGCGACGACGAAATGCAAAGATTCCTATTCGCCGTCAGCCGCACCGAATCACCTATATATTATAATCCCGATGAAATCACCGCTGCCATGTACGGCAAACAGATACGTATCATCGGTGGCGCCCTCGACGGCTATGAAGGACAGCTGCTCTCCGTCAAAGGGATGAGAAAGCGCCGTCTGATCGTAGAACTCCCCGGCCTTGTAACAGCCGCTGTAGAAGTAGACCCACAATTCATACAGATTATCGCATAGTCACGATGATAGCAGCCCTCCCCTCCCGTATAATGGATTATGATGTGTCGGCAGCATCACCCTCCGGTGAACTGATCACCATAGGGCAGATACTCTCCGAAGTCGGTGACTATGCCTCCACCGTACTTGATCGCGTCCACCTCACCTTCAGCAGCAGATGTGCCGCCAAACTCGAAAAAGTAGTCGCCGAATTGAAAGCAAGAGCCTGCATAAAATCTGCAGACGACCTGTATAAGTCTACATCGGTAGCGGCTCCCTTCGCTGACTTGTCCACCATGACCATAAGCCAACTTCACAGCCTCTATCGCGGATGGCCGCAGCGCCATGAGCAGAGGATCAAAGAAGGTCGCCAGCACCTCACATATTACTTCGAAGGCAAAATCGTCAGAGAATTGCGTCAACGTAAAGCCACAACCACCGACGAACAGCTCAAGATAGATTATTGCGAGGCCACCTACGCCAACGAGCTTGACAACCTGTCATTTATCCTCTCCTGTCCCGTAGACGCCGGAGGAGAAAAGATATATCCCGAGCCCGGCAAAGAATACACCTGCCAAGAGCTCGCGTCGCTTATACAGCGTTACAGCAAATACCGCGATGTCATCGAGCGCGAGCTCATGATAGAATATGTAGACAAAGGTATCGAATTGCTCCGCAAGACACCCCTTTGCAACGATGCCCGTCAGCTCCGGGACCTCATCCGGGACCTCAGCAGACGTAATATCATATAGAGTCAAAGCGTCATGCAATCGAAGTTAGCATACTACCATTACCTTGCGATGAAGGGACAGCAGGCCGGATTGACAAATATCGCCGGGCACTCCCCTTCCGCAGAAGATAAGCAGCTGCAGTCGGAGATACGCAGTGCCGCAGACCGGATAGCCGAAGCACTCCCCCATCTCCCCGCCTGTCAGATCGCCGAAATGGCCGGATACTACTCCATGCTCTATACAATAGGCTATCGCAAGATGCCGGACCTCCAGTTGATAGCAGAGCAGAGAGACCGGCTGCTGCAGAGCTGGCAGAGCGGCGACAAAACCATTCAGGAGAGCGATCTCTATGCAATGCTCTCAGAAGCCGCAAGATATCCCGCGACCCCCCTCAGACTAGAGCACATGCGCACATACGTGCAGCTGCGCGACAATTGGATAGACCAGCTGAAGAGATGCGGAACATTCCCCGCCACCCTCACCTACGAGCGATACAGACGCCTCGCCCTGATCACCCGGGAGAACCTCGAAACCGCCTATGGCACCGACAGCGCAGCCGTCAAAGCCCGATGGTATGAAGATAATAAAATCCTCGACCTCACCCGAGAAAGCACCCCGATATTGACAGCATACAGACAATACATATTAAGCCTCTTCCCCACCGTCCTCAGCATAGAAACCATGAAGAGAGAAGAAGCAGCCGTGCTGAAAGAGCTAATCACCCGTAAAGACCTCGACCCATACGACACCAAAGCCTACCGATTAGCCTTAAATTTTTGATATTGAAAACAAAGTATACATCCTCGATATATTCCGCAGGGACTAAATATTAGCTTCAATTTGATTAATTATGTCAATTTTTAAAGATAAGACTCTGTTGATTACCGGCGGAACCGGTTCATTTGGCAATGCGGTACTTCGCAGATTTTTAAACACCGACATACAAGAAATCCGCATTTTCAGTCGTGATGAGAAGAAGCAGGATGACATGCGTCATGAATATCAAGTGAAGTATCCTGATGTCGCTCATAAGATCAAGTTTTATATTGGTGATGTTCGTAACTTGCAGTCCTGCAAAAATGTGATGCCGGGAGTGGACTATATTTTTCATGCCGCTGCGCTCAAGCAGGTGCCGAGCTGCGAGTTTTTCCCTATGGAAGCTGTCAAAACCAATGTCATTGGAACAGACAACATTCTTACTGCTGCCATTGAAGCCGGTGTTGGAGCTGTTATCTGCCTGTCTACCGACAAGGCTGCCTACCCCATCAACGCCATGGGTATTACAAAGGCCATTGAGGAGAAAGTGGCAGTTGCCAAAAGCCGCTATTCAGGGAAAACCAAAATCTGCTGTACCCGCTACGGCAATGTGATGTGCTCGCGTGGTTCGGTTATACCTCTGTGGATTGAGCAGATGCGTAGCGGTAATCCTATTACTATCACTGAGCCGTCAATGACCCGTTTCATCATGAGCCTCGATGAGGCCGTAGACCTCGTTCTCTTCGCATTCGAACATGGTCAAAACGGTGATATCCTCGTGCAGAAAGCGCCTGCTTGCACCATAGGCACTCAAGCCGAAGCTGTCTGCGAACTCTTCGGCGGAAAAAAAGAAGACATCAAAGTGATCGGCATACGGCATGGCGAAAAGATGTACGAGACATTGCTGACCAAAGAGGAATGCGCCAAAGCTGAAGACATGGGGAATTTCTATCGTGTACCCGCCGATAACCGTGATTTGAACTACGATAAATATTTCAAAGAAGGCGATGAATCGCGGGTGACAATAGAAGAATTCAACTCTAACAACACCCGACAGCTCGATGTTGAGGAGACCAAAGCTAAAATAGCCTCTCTCGAATATATCCAAAATGAACTGAACGGCAGCGGCAATTTCGTGCAATAATGAAAATTTTAGTCACCGGTGCCAAAGGATTTGTAGGCAAAAACCTTTGCGCCCAACTCAATAACATAAAGGACGGCAAGGCACGCAATTATCCGGTAGAGATAGAGGAGGTCTATGAGTATGACCTTGATTCCACTCAGGAAGATTTAGACCGCTATGGCAAGAATGCAGATTTCGTATTCAACCTTGCCGGCGTCAACCGTCCCGAGAATCCGGAGGACTTCAAGAGAGGGAACTTCGGTTTCGCCTCCACCCTGCTCGATACACTGAAAAAGCACAGCAACCGCTGTCCCGTGATGCTTAGCAGTTCAATTCAGGCTACACTTATAGGACGTTATGCCGGTCATCCATACGGCGAGAGCAAGAAAGCAGGAGAAGAGCTCTTCTTCGATTACGCTAAAGATACCGGCGCCAAAGTGCTTGTTTATCGTTTTCCGAATCTGTTCGGGAAATGGTGCCGCCCCAACTATAACTCAGCAGTGGCCACATTCTGCAACAATATCGCCAATGACCTCCCTATTCAGGTAAATGACCCGAGTGTTGCGCTTGAATTGCTCTATATCGACGATCTCGTTGAGGAGATGATTCTTGCCCTGCAAGGGATGGAACATCACTGCGAGTTTGACGGTCTGGAAGCTAAGTCCAAGGAAGAAGGCCGCTATTGTTATGTCCCGACTACTTTCCGCGCCACCCTCGGAGAGATTGTAGACCTGTTGCATCGGTTTGCCGCTCTGCCGCAGACACTGCTGATTCCGGAGATACCCGCCGACAGTTTTGCAAAACGTCTCTTCTCGACCTATCTCAGCTATCTGCCCAAAGAGAAAGCCGTATTCGACCTTAAGATGAATTGTGATGACCGCGGCTCCTTCACAGAGCTTGTACACACACACAACTGCGGACAAGTGAGCATCAACATCTCTAAGCCCGGAATCACCAAAGGTCAGCACTGGCATAACAGCAAGTGGGAACAGTTTATCGTTGTGAAAGGTCATGGCCTCATCCAGATGCGAAAAGAAGGATCGGATGAAGTACTCGAGTATGAAGTGAGCGGAGATAAAATACAGTCTGTCCTCATGCTTCCCGGCTACACCCATAATATCATCAACCTCTCCGACACCGAAGACCTCGTGACGGTGATGTACTGCAACGAAATCTTTGATCCCGGCAGACCAGACACATATTTCGATCCTGTAAAATGAAATCAGATTACAAAGACATACATTTTACCGATAACGGCAAGCTCAAACTGCTGATAATTGTCGGCACACGCCCGGAGATAATCCGTCTTGCAGCTACAATCAACAAATGCCGCAAATATTTCGATGTAATCCTCGCCCACACCGGGCAGAACTACGACTATAACCTTAACGGAGTATTCTTCAAGGATCTCAAACTTGCCGATCCCGAAGTATATATGG
>CAYSJG010000067.1:0-9309 GCA_964431295.1 uncultured Sangeribacter sp.
TTGCTCAGGTACTTATAAAATAAGTTAAACTAAAATGCTGCGGAATTTAGGATATATATATCATTTCAAATAATCAGAACAATCAACTTCAATATAATAATTCCAATAATCAACCAGTTATGAAAAGACTGACACTTTCTTTGGCTCTGTTGGTCGGGTTGTCTTCTTTCGGTGCAAGTGCCGTGGAGAATGCCCCTACCATCAAGCTTCTGCCAGCTCAGTATTCCATGCTGTCCAACAACGGCAAATGGGCCGTGTCGCAGCGTGCTTCGGAGACTGACGGGTCCATTGCCCCCTCGGGCGGCTCTATTATCAATATAGAGACGTTTAAGGAGGAAGTAATTTCACATGAGAGCGGTCTCTCCGGTGTGGCGGATGTCACCGACGACGGCAATATCGTCGTAGGCGAATGCACAGGCTTGCCCGCCTATTGGAGCCGCGAAAAAGGCGGATGGGTGACACTTGAGGTTCCCGAAGGGTATAACGCGGGTCGCCTGAACGCCGTGACGCCCGACGGACATTACGGTGTGGGGTATGTCGTGCCCGAGGATTACGATTGGGGTGCATATCCTATAATGTATGACTTGACTACTAATAAGCGCATAGAACTCCCGGGTCTGCCCAAGCTAGACATGACTCACCTTGACCAGCGCCAGAACTGCATCTTCCATATATCGCCCGACGGTCGATATCTTGTAGGCATGCTCTCAGTGAGCTATATTCTTCCTCCTTCGCTGTGTACATATGTCTATGACCGCGAGAATGCCACTTACAAGATGATCGGCTTTACGGAGAGCGACACAAGTGCCTGGAAGCCCACGGTAGACAATGTCTATTTTGTGGATAGTCCGACCATGAGCCCCAACGGCGAATGGGTGACAGGCAGTGTATATATGGTAGAGGAGAGTGCCGGTACGGGATTCCCCAACGAATATCGCGCCACATACCTTTATAATATCCCCAAGGATGAATTCAAGGTGTACAACAAGAGCGGCGAGAACGATATAGTGGGCGCCGGTGTGCTCAATGACGGTACAGTCATAGGCTCCACACCTTCTGGCAATCCGTACGCTTCCACAATGATTCGTTCGGGCAATTATTTCAAGGCTCTTGACGATATCTTCAAGCAGATCTACAATATCAATATCGCTGACTATACAGGCGCTTCCAATACCGGATACGTATGGTGTCCCTCTGACGACGGTATGACATGGATTATGGGTTATTCACCCGAAGATTCATATCTGCTGACCCTTAAGGAGCCCATCACGGAAGCGGCTGAGAAGGTGAAGCTGCTCGGCAACTATACAGTGTCGCCTGCTTCAGGCACCATCATGTCTACTCTGACCGAGGTGCGCGTGACTTTCGACCGCGAGGTGGAGACCAATGGCCTCTATTCCAAGATTAAGTGTGTGTCCGAAGACGGCGAGGACTCCTGGACTCCCTTACAGTCCGGCGGTTGGGTGGCCGATGAGAAGAGTGTGCGCATCACATTCCGTCCGAGAGACCTCCGCAAGGGTGTGAAGTATACGCTGACTATACCCGAAGGTCTGGTACGTCTGAAAGGTGACCGCGAGTCTACTTCTTCCGAAATCAAAATTGAGTATGTAGGACGTGGTGCTGATGCCGTAGCGCTTACTGAAGCATATCCCGCCAATGATGCCACAGTGGCCGGCATAGACCTTACCTCAAATCCGGTGCTTCTTACGTTTGACGCAGATCTCAAGCTCGCTGATGAGCATGTCGCATATCTCTATCGCGTAGGGGAGAGCGCACCGTATTGCACTCTCAATGTGCTCGCCAAAGGCAAGCAGCTGCTGCTCTATCCTACATCAGGCCAGCATCTCTTCAACGGTACGGATTACAAGATCGTAGTCCCCGCCGGCATTGTCACCGACCTCTCCGGCAATGGCGCCAATGAGGAGATCACTCTTCTTTATCACGGCTCATATGTGCGCGAGGTATCATCGGACGACAAGATCATCTTCTCCTCGACATGCAGTGACTACGATGCATTCATATTCTATGAAGGCGACCATCTGCAGCCCGACCGCGTCCCCTCGAGCTGGGGATTTACCGCCGACAACCCCTGGATACTCGTACGCAGCTCGGATGACAGCAGTGATACATGTCTCGCTGCCCACTCCATGTTCAGCAACGGCGGCACCGCCGACGACTGGATGTCCACACCGCAGCTCTACATCCCCGATGAGGACTGCTATCTCCGGTTTGACGCTCAGAGCTACCGCAAGACCTCCACAGACCGTCTGAAGGTATATGTATATGCTTCGAAGAATGTCTATGATACCTTTACTGAAAAGATTGTCGAGGATATACGCGCCAACGGTGAAGTGATATATGACGAAGTGCTTTCACCCGGTGACTCCGAGGAGGATCTTGAGGGTGACTGGCAGGAGGTGACACTCCCGCTCGCCAAATATGCCGGTCAGGATATATACATCGCATTCGTAAATGACAATACCGACGGCAGCGCAGTCTTTGTGGACAATGTCCAGGTCATCCATGACCTTCACTTCATGACCAGTTTCGAGACCCCGAGCCGCGTGGTGATGCTCGAGAGCGTACCCGTGAAGGGCTCCATCGTTATCGCTTCGGAGGTGGATGTCTACAATTCAGTGCAGCTCGTGCTCAAGGACGCCGAGGGCAACGAAGTGGACCGTATCACTGAGTCAGGCCTCAATCTCGCCAAGGACGACGTATATCCCTTCGCATTCGCCAAAGAGCTTCCGCTTACCATCGGCGCTGTCAACAAGTTTGTAGTAGAGGCTACCCTCAATGACTATACCTCCGGCATCCAGGGTGAGGTCCGCGACCTCACATTCGAGCCCGTGAAGCACATCGTGCTCGAGGAATACTCCGGTGCTACCTGCGGCAACTGCCCGCTCGGCTTCGTGGCTCTCGAAAATCTTGAGAAGCTTTATCCCGAAAACATCATCCCCATCATCCTGCGTACATACAACGGTGACCCGCTGACTTCCGGTCTCGGAGGATATACACAGTTCCTCGGATTCATGGGCGCTCCCTCTGCGGTGATCAACCGTACTTATATGGCGTTCCCGATGGCCAGCAACGGTGATGACTATATGCTCAGCGGCGACGGATACTTCGATGATACCACCGGCGAGCCCATTACTACATGGCTCGACATCGTGGAGGATGAAGTAGCCATCCCGGCCGACGCCGAAATCGGTTTCTCATCTTCATATCAGGAGAATGACAAGAATATCGAGGTCAATTTCGAAATGCGCAATGCCCTCAATCTTGAGAACTCTTCCATAAATGTGTTTGCGGTAATTACCGAAAACAAGCTCGTCACTTATCAGGAAAACTACCGTGCCAACACTGAGGACCCGGATCTCGGCGAATGGGGTAAAGGTGGTAAGTATGGCACCAGCATGATCTATCCGTTTGAGATAAATCAGGTGGCTCGCGGAGCCTACGGCACGACCTTCAACGGTACCGGCGGTCTTATCCCCGCCAAGATAGAAGCCGGAAAGATATATACCGGCAAACTCTCGATTCCTATGCCATCGGCTGTCACCAAACCCGAAAACTGCGACATGACGCTGATGCTTATCGATGCGGCTTCCGGCAAGGTGCTCAATGCCAACCGCTGTCCGCTCAACGGCTCTACTTCCGGTGTGAAAAACGTGACTATGGATCAGCAGAATGCTCCTGTCATCGTAGCCTTCAACGGAAAGGTAGCTGTCCGCGCCAACGGCTCCGCTGTCACCGCACAGGCGTATGACATCAACGGCCGGACTCTCGGCATCGCCACCGCCGATGATACCGCAGTGATCAACCTCAACGGCTACACCGGTGTGGTGATCGTCAAGGCTGTCACCGCCGACGGTGTACAGACTGCCGCCAAACTGGTGGTAAGATGATGAGGTCATAATCATAATGCAGGCGTCCCGGAGCGCAGGCATACGCTTCGGGACGCTTCATCATATCTGACTATTCATAATTTTTAATCTATAATCTACACAAAGCAATGAAAACTATTTTTTCCGATTGCAAGAGTATGCTTACCAAGCTCGCGCTGCTTGGAGCCGCTGTGATATGCGGCGCCGGAGCCGCCGATGCCGCCAGTCTGGATCTCGGCGTAGTGGAGCTCGGTAAAGTGTACGAAATTCCCTATGGCGAGGTCAAGGGCACGATTATTGCGCCGGCCACAGGCGCTCTCAAGCAAGTAGGCTCCGGATCAATCAATCTCTATTCAGAGGAGTCCTGCTCGGAGGCTTCTTTGCTCAACAGAACCTATTTAGGATATGAAGGCGGTGGTCAGGCAGTCAGCTACGAGGTGACTGAGGGCAACACTTATTATGTCTACGCTTCCTACAATATGCAGACCACAAGCATCGCTTTCTATATGGACGGTGTGCAAGGCGGCGGACAGGCGCTTGACGTAGTGTACTGCGACCCCGATGATAAAGGAGTGTTCGGCTTCGCCAATTTCTCAAGCTTCGCTGTGCAGTTTAATCAGAAGGTAAACTGCTCCGCAAATGCAACTATCACTTATGGCGGAAGCACCAAAGTCGAAGTGGCTGTCAACAAGAGCGTACAGGACGGCAAGTCGTATATCACCATCCCCGTGTATCCGACCTTCAAGCCGCTGCTTGAGGCAGGCACAGTGACGCCGGGCGATGCTTTCTCCATCACTCTTCCCTGCGTATACGCTGAAGGTAAAGATGCTTCCACAGCCAAGGATTTCACCTGGGACTACACTCTCGGCAGCATACCGACCAAGAGAGTCAGCGAGGTTGTCCCCTCAGAGATGCTCTCCTATTTCGCGCCCGGTGATCCGCGTGCTATCTACAAGATTACTTTCGACCGGGAGGTGATGATAAGTGATCAGACCCGCATGGAGTTTGGCTGGGGTGATCTCGAAGGTGAGGACGGCTCCTATTATTATGAGGTGCTGGTGCCGACACTCTCTGCCGACAAGAAGACACTTTCCGTGGACTTCTCGGGCAAGCTCCGTACTCCCAAGACCATGACTCCTCTCTTCCCCAACGCTAATTACGAAAATTGCACGCTTAAGCTGTGCGGTGTAGTCGACAAATACGGCAATCCCGTGGCCAGCGAAGGTCAGGGTACCATCGGTTCATATTCTTATGGAGTGAAGTATACTCTTCTTGAGAAGGCCAACATTGTAAGCGAATTTACTCCGGGCAACGGAGCCTCCATGGATGAGCTTAAGGACGCTTCTAAGCTTGAAGTATGGATGCAGCCTGTAAGCAAGTTCACGTTTGACGGATTCGTATTCACTTATGGTGATAAGTCTGTGACCGTTGCCAAGAGCGCCTGCACCGTTACCAACGGTAAAAATGATGATGCTACATGGTCCGTCAGCATCCCCGAGGAGGTGAAGTCTGCTTCATCTGTGACGGTGACTCTCGCCAATCTTAAATCTACAGATGGCTACAATCATGGTGATGCCATCAAGGCTACTTATGGAGGCTTTGTAATTATCGATTGTGATCCGGCTGCCGGCTCTGAGCTCGCAGGTCTCACATATGAGCAGATTATTACAATCAATACAAATATCGACCCCTCTGCATATCCCGAGGCGTATCTCACTTATGAGGTGGAGGATCTTAACGCTGTAGATGAGGACCATCGTATCGTAAAGTCCGAGTCATGGTTTGAGAATAATAACGACGGCTCCTTCGAGAGCACTGTCTGGGACAACTACAAATTCATCTCCGGCCATACATATTCGATGAATGTCACTGCTTGGGCCAAGGAGTCTGACTCCCATGGTCAAAACCAGGGAAAACCCATCGGCACATACAGCGTAAAATGGGAAGGCACTACACTTCCTTATATCTACAGCGACACCGAGCTCCTCAGCATCACTCCGGCTGTCGGCACTATGCTTACAAAAGAGGACAGAAAGTTTGTCCTTGAGTTCAGCGGTCTTGTCAACCTCAATGCCTCCAGCACATTCATCAACGCAGGTTTGGGCAACTCAAAGCCATTTGAGTCAATCGTACCGACCGAACCCAGCAATGAGAATGGCGCTGATTACTCCAATATATGGACACTCACAGTGTCTGAGAGCTTTATGGCATCGCTTACAAGCCAGATTGATATCAGCTTTGCAGCTACTGATGTTAATGGCCGCCGCGTCAAAGGCACCGACGGTGAGGAGGAACAGACATACTTCTACTACGCATACGATTACGAAGGTGCTTATTCCGACAGCTTCGAGGTAAGTGTGGTCGGTGAGGCTCCCTATGCTTCCGTGAAGCAGTTTAAGGTTACAGCCACCGCTGGCATCAATCGCAACTGGAATGTGGCTACTGACGCCGCCGTAGTCTACAGCAAGCTTCAGGGTCAGCCCGTCAAGGTCGTTGATTTCGAACTTGAGCAGGTGGCTGAAGGCAAGAGACCTTCATATATCATTCTTACTCTCGACAATGAGCTTACCGAGGCCGGCGCATATATGCTCAGCTTGCCTATGGGTTATTTCGTGATCGGCGAAGAGTTTGAAGCACGCAATTCCATGGCGCGCGACTTCGACTTCACTATCGAAAACGGCGGCTCCGGATCTGACTTCGCTTACACTACCGAGCCTGCTGAAGGCGCAGTAGAGAAGATTTCTGAAATCTTCATCACCTTTACCGACTACGAGTCAGTAGGCGGTGGTATGGGACATGCTTATCTCACTATCAACGGTGGCGCTCCCATTCAGCTTCCCGATGCTAACTACGACGATTGCGTAGAATGGAACAAGATGAAGCAGCCGCTTGATAAGGAATACACCGAGGACGGTACTTATGTCATCACCTTCCCCGAGGGATATTTCAATCTCGGTGACTCCGGTGACGCTTCTCCCGAATTTGCCATTACATTCACTATCGGCAATACTGCAGTCGACGGTATCTTTGTTGACGCTGACGGTAACCGCGTAGTCTACAACCTCAATGGCGTGCGTGTAAGCAAGAATGCCGATTCACTTGCACCCGGTGTCTATATCATTGACGGTGTGAAGGTAATGGTGAAGTAAATCCCGACTGATTATAATAATCAGATTCAATACCCAAGGAGGGGCAGTGTCCAAATTACGCTGCCCCTCCTCTTTATAGTGTAAGCCACCAAATTATCAACCCGGCGATGACATATTAATGGCGGACGATACCCGGTATCGGGCGAATTGTGGTAATTTCGGTTTGGTGTTATATGGCATATGTTTTTGTTACATACTTTAGTGTGCGGATATTGAAAAATTGTTATATTTGTGAAATTTTTAATAACTAACTGAGTTAATATGAAAAAATTATTTACTGCTTTCATGACAGTGGCGGCCGCAGTGTCGCTCTCTGTCCCCGCGAGCGCGGCGTTGAGTCTTGGCGTTGCCGCTATCAATACTACCAGTGACGGTGCCACAGTAAAGGTGGCTCCCGGTGGAGAGTTCTCCAACGCGACTAAATTCCCGAATATCAACATCACTGTCCCGCAGTTTGGCGGTGTATGTAGTGGTGACAACCTCGTGCTGACCTCGGACAAGGGGCTGAACAAGGAGATTGAGGTCAATACGATGTTTTATGCAAATGAGTGGGATAACGATATCATCGTAAAGGTAGGCAACGAGGATATCAAGGCTTCCGGTGTCTACACTCTTCACCTTCCCGCTGATTATATCACGATAGATGGTGTGGGCAATGACGCTGCAGATTATGTATGGACATATACCAATACTGCCGAGCAGAGCGGCGGCGATGATGTGAAGCTGGAACTGACAGCCTTCACGGTCAACGGAGTGAATATGCTCGCCTCTGCTCCCAAGCTTGACCAGCTGACCAAAGGCGTGCCCGTGGACATCACTATCAATCCTATCCCCGAGGCTCTCATGCTCACGGTAAAATTCCAGAATGAAAAGACCGGCGAGAACATCAGAAGCATGGAGATCTATGACAATCAGCTTAATCCGGCTGTAGAGGTCAATACCGCTACAGGCAAATATAAGACTGAAGTCAGCGGCAAGACAGTCAATAAGTTTTTTGCAGGCACCAAATATAAGGCCGTCATCACTGCTTATAGCTCCACCAACGCCGCCAATCCCGCCAATACAGTCTGGGGTCCGGTAGAGGTGAAATTTGAAGGCGCTTCCCATCAATACTTATTCAGCGAGGCGAAGATTGTATCAATCTCTCCGGAGGCCAATGCTGAAATCATCGATCCCTCCACTCCGGTGGTAATCACATTCTCGGCTCCTGTGGCTGAAGTGACCTGTCAGGCCACTGAGGGAGGTCAGGGCGCCAATGTGGTGACTATGGAGGACATCACTTCCAATGACGACAAGACAGTGTGGACCATCACGCCGGGTTCCTATTTCTGGAACAGCTCCGACAATGAGTGGACATTCATGATTGCCGCCAAGGATGCCGAAGGTCTCGTGGTGGAAGGTAACCACGGCCTCGAAGCCAATTCTCAATATTGGGTGGCTTACAATTGCTTCCTCGGAGGTGCTGAAATCGAGATAGCTCCGGCTGCTGGTACGGTAAAGGAACTTTATGAGTTTACAGCTACTGACAGCAAGGGTATAGGCTTCGCGTGGACCGCTACTCCCTATGTGATCAATGAGGACGGTGAGACTGTGGCCAAGGTGGATATGAACTCTCAGGTACAGTACGACTCCAAGGGTCGCGATCTCAATGATATCCCGATGGATGAAGAGGTAATTGCTGTCAAGAGTGTGTTCCATCTGACAGAGCGCATCGCAACTGCCGGCAAGTATACATTTGTGATTCCTCATGCAAGCTTTGCAATCGGTACAGAACATGACGGTGCCTCCAACCGCTATATGGAGATAGAATATACGGTAGATCCCAACGGTACAGTTGGTGTGGAGCGTGTAGAGGGCGCAGCCCTTGTTGTAAGCGCATCTGCCGACGGCATCATGGTGCATGGTCTCAACGAAGGTGATGTGGTCAATGTATTCTCTGCCGATGGCGTGAAGATCGTTTCGCAGACTGCATCTCAGGAGACTATGACGATTGCTCTGCCGGAGGGTCAGATATATATCGTGACTGCAGGTGAAGCCGCTGTCAAGATGGTACGCTAATTCCGATATCTTCCGTTATATAGCCTGATATTCAGACCCCATCCTGCAAAATTTGTGGGATGGGGTCTTATATTTCGGTGTGACAGGATATTTTTGAGCGCATGTCGAACCACATGGCGATGGGCAGTGTTTAAGAGATAAAGACACACAAACCCGATTCGCTATGGATACAAAAGAAAAACACATCAGAGAGAATGATCCTCACTACAAACATC
>CAYSJG010000068.1:0-9081 GCA_964431295.1 uncultured Sangeribacter sp.
AAGGAGAAATACGCCGCCGTAATCCAGGAGGTGGAGGATATGATCAAGATCGGAAGGCCGGTGCTTGTCGGCACCACTTCTGTGGAGATTTCCGAATTGCTCTCTCGCATGCTTCAGCTCCGCAAGATACCGCATCAGGTGCTCAATGCCAAGCTGCACCAGAAGGAGGCCGAGATTGTGGCCCAGGCCGGCAAACCCGGCACAGTGACCATCGCCACCAACATGGCGGGCCGCGGTACGGACATCAAGCTCACTCCGGAAGTGAAAGAGGCCGGAGGTCTCGCCATCATAGGCACCGAGAGGCATGAGAGCCGCCGTGTGGACCGTCAGCTGCGAGGCCGTGCCGGCCGTCAGGGCGACCCCGGCTCATCCGTATTCTTCGTCTCCTTTGAGGACACTGTGATGCGACTCTTCGCCAACGAGCGTGTCATCAAGATGCTCGACCGACTCGGATTCAAGGAGGGAGAGATGATCGAGGCCAAGATGGTCACCAAATCCATCGAAAACGCTCAGAAACGTGTGGAGGAGAACAACTTCGGCATCCGCAAACGTCTGGTGGAATACGATGATGTGATGAACGCTCAGCGCAAGGGTGTCTACGGGCGCCGTCAGAATGCCCTGAAGGGTGAACGTATAGGCACCGACATCGCCAATATGGTGTGGGAAGTGGCCGAAGCTATAATCCAGCGCTCCGGCGACAGCTTCGACGCCCTCAACGACGATGTGCGCAAGACGCTCTCCATCGAGCTGCCGTTTGACGAACAGGGATACGGCAAACTCAACACCACGGAGGCCACGGAGGCCATCTCCGAGGCCGCGCTCACCAATCTGCAGCGCTCCAAGGAGAAGATAGAGCAGGGGGTACGCCCGTATATCAAGGAGTTTGTAGAGGAACGCGGCGCCACCGGCATTGTCGGAGTACCCGTAAGCGACGGACGACGCATGTTCAATATCCGCGCCGACATCGGCGAAGCATACTCCGACGGATGCAAGTCCATATCCAAACAGTGGGAGAAGGCTGTGCTGCTCTCATCCATCGACAAGGCATGGCAGGAGCAGCTCAGAGAGATGGACGAGCTCAGACGCAATGTCCAGAATGCTTCATACGAGCAGAAAGACCCGCTGGTGATTTACAAACTCGAGGCTTACGAGCTCTGGAAACAGATGCTGTGGAACATGAACTCCAAAGCAGTCTCAACCCTGATGCGCGGACGTCTCGGCGTGCCTGACTACGAAGAGGCCAAAGAGGCCGAACGCAAAGCAAGAGAGGAGGCCGAGGCAAAGGCCGCCGCTCAGTCGGCCAACCGTGGTCCCAAGATGCCGGGACAGCAGGGTATCCATCGCGAATACAATGCCGCCGGCGCTCCCAATCCCTACGCCAATTATTCCACCACACGCGACACGTATCCCGGCGAGTCAGCTCAGCGACAGGCAGCGGCCAATGTCAACAGACCCTCCGGACCCGTACAGCCTGTGAAGGCGCAGCCAAAGGTGGGACGTAATGATCCCTGCCCCTGCGGCTCAGGCAAAAAATATAAAAACTGTCACGGAAGAGGGCTTTAAGAAGCCCCCTTCCCTCCGACACTTTCCTCAGACATTTCATCTCCTCACTAAATCAACATTTGCACATGAATTATTACATAATCATAGAGGGCGAAAGACGTGGTCCGCTCCCCAAGGAGGAACTCAACGCAACTCTTATCACACGCGAGACTCCCGTATGGCGTGAAGGCATGACCGACTGGGAGCCGGCCGGCAATCTACGCGAACTGGACGACATCTTCGCGGAGGAATCAGCTTTCGGTGCCTATGCGCGCCCGGAGCAGCCCGAGCCACAGCAGCCTCAGCAGCCTCAGCAGCCCCTATACGGCCAGCCGCCTTACGGCCAGCCGCAGCAGCCCCTGTACGGTCAGCAGCCTTACGGTCAGCCGCAGCAACCTCAGCAGCCCCTGTACGGTCAGCAGCCTTACGGTCAGCAGCAGCCCCAGCAGCCCCAGTACGGTCAACAACCATACGGTCAGCCGCAGCAGCCCCAGCAACCGCAGTACGGTCAGCAGCCTTATGGTCAGCCGCAGTACGGTCAGCAGCCTTATGGTCAGCCGCCGTACGGTCAGCCGCAGCAGCCGCAGCAGCCTTATGGTCAGCCGCCGTACGGTCAGCCGCAGCCGTCACAGCAGCCGCACCAGCCTTATGGTCAGCCGCCGTACGGTCAGCCGCAGCCGTCACAGCAGCCGCAGTATGGTCAGCCCGGTTATAGTGTCCCGCCGACCAACTGGATGACCAACGCAATAATTGCGACAATCCTCGGCACACTCTTCTCCTGCATCGGACTGATATTCGGCATCATAGCCATCAATGCAGCCTCCAAGGCCAACAACGCTTACGCAATGGGGGATTATGTGACCGGTGATTCCAACAATTCCACCGCCAAGACCATGACCATCATCGCCTATGTGCTTGCCGGCATCGGTCTGCTTGGAAATATTGCAGTGCTGTCATCACTCTGATCATAAAATATCATCTCCCGGATGACAAAATATTTTGCCAGATTTGACCGTAAGACCGAAGGTCCGTTTACGCTGACACAACTTGTGGACGCAGGTGTCCGCCCCGGCACCTATGTATGGTGCAAGGGGATGGATGACTGGGCCAAAGCGCAGGATGTGGCGGATATATGCCGCGCCATGCGCTGCCGCCTCGCCGGGCTTCCCATCCCCGGTGAAGAGAGCGCTGACATCCGGACACCGGAGGTGCAGGACGGAAACAGCAGCGGACTTCAAGGCGTATCTCAAGGCAAATCCGATGCTTACAACGATTTCGGAAACATAGAGCGACAACAGCGGATTTTCTCCCGCTTCGGAGGCTTTCCCGAACAGCCTGTCGAGCCGGACTATAATCTCAAACCCATGGGCATATCGATCTTCTACGCAGTATTGCTCACCCTCTTCTGCTTCCCTATTACCGGAGCTGTAGCCATCTGGGCGGCCTATAAGTTCAACTCGCTCTGGAATCTGTCGGAGCAGGACGACATCTCGGGGGAAGAGCGTCGCTCCCTTCGCATAAGAGCATATGAGAAGGCCCGTGTGTACCGCATGATGGTCGGACTCTCCCTGTCGCTCGGTCTTCTGTGGGTCGGCCTGACATTTTACTCTCATTCCTGACGACACTCTCCAAAAACATCTACGATATGAAAAAATTCTCCTTATTCGCGATTCTTACATTAGCGGCACTGTTAACCCCCGGCATTCAGGCTCTTGAGGGAAGTGGCGATGCCACAGGTGATTCATCCGAGACACAGACCGGCTTCGCCGACATTGTGAGCAGCCGCATGCCGGGTAAAGAGGTCAGCCCTTTCGGCAGCTTCGGCAGTATGGGGATGGCGCAACTGATATTCAACCTCAACAGTCCTTCATCTTTTGAAATCAACCGCGCATGCACAGAAGATGCCATCCTTGCCAAAGGGGAAGAAATAATAGGACGCATACCCGCGGCCAACGAGGACACCGAGCCGTATGCCTGCGCCATATTCGGCATAGCCTCGATGGACGAATACGGTGACGCCACACGCAGCGTCGATGATGGCAGCGGTCTCATAGATCCGGTCATCTCCATAAGCGTAGGCTTTAAATTCGGCGACGACCCCATCACGGATGAGGGGAATTACACATTTACCATACCGGACGGATTTTTCCTTATCAACGGTCAGCCGATAACGGGTGCATCCTACAGTTACCACATGGCTTCCTACTGGAGCAGCGAGCCCGCCAACGGCACGGAGGAGGTGGCTCTGTCAGCTCTCAAAGCGATCACCATCACCTACAAGGCTCCGAGCGTCCAGCAGGGTCACTGCAAGACCATCTGGGGATATGACTACACGGATGCCGAATACCATATCACATACGCCGGCGAAGACGTCTCCGATCTCTACACCACGTCGATCTCGGGAAGCACCGTGACTTTTAAGCTCAAACCGGGCCACCAGTTTGAGGCCAAGAGCGGTAAAGCCACCGTAAGCGTGGACCACGGATATTTCCTCTACGGCAACGATCAGGACGCCCTTTTCCCGGTAAGCTTCAGCTTCGTAGTGGGCGCCAGATCCGAGGATCTCACCGGCATTAACGGACCGCAAAGCGATGACACCCCGACGGTCGGCGGAGCGGCTGACGTATGGTCGATGGAGGGCATCCGGATAATGAAAGATGCGACACAAGAGGATCTCAAGCGACTGCCGGCGGGCATTTATATAGTGTCCGGCCGGAAGATCATGATAAAATAAACAGAAGAAGATGAAGATATTCAGCTCGGACGCTCTTCAAGAGATTGACAACGCTACATGCAAATCGCAAAACATTGACTCTCTCCAGCTGATGGAGAGGGCCGCCAATGTGGCAAGCTGCGAGATAGTATCACGCTTCCTGCCGGGTCAGCGTATAGTGGTCATAGCCGGACCGGGCAACAACGGCGGTGATGCTCTCGCCGTGGCGCGTATGCTCATCGAGCAGGGATATCGCAATGTGGAGATATTTCTCTTCAATATAAGCGGCAAACTGAGCCACGACTGCGATGAGGAGCGCAAGCAGCTCATCATGATCGAAGGGGTGGACTTCACTGAGGTGACACGCGAATTCATCCCTCCCTATCTCGGTGCGGATGACGTAGTGGTCGACGGCCTCTTCGGCAGCGGCCTCAAACGGCCCATGCAAGGAGGATTTGTGGCTCTGGCACGATATGTCAACGAAAGCGGAGCCTACGTGATCTCGCTCGATGTCCCTTCGGGACTCTTCGGAGAGTGGAACGACAACGCGCTGCGCCGCGACATGATTCATGCCAATCTCACTCTTACATTCCAGATACCGCGTCTGGCCTTCTTCTTCGAGGAGAACGCCGACATATTGGGCGAATGGAAATTGCTCGACATAGATCTTGACCAGGCCAAGATGAAGTCGCTGCAGTCCAACTATATGCTTCTGGAATCGCGGAGCATTCGCCCGCTGCTGCATCCTCGGCGTCCCTTCACCGGCAAGCGTGACTACGGCTCCGCGCTGCTCTTCTGCGGCTCCACGGGTATGAACGGCGCCGCAGTGATGGCAGCCAAAGCTTGCATACGCTCCGGCGCGGGTCTGGTGACGGTACACGGCGCCGCCGGGGGGATCAACATATTGCAGACTGCAGTACCGGAGGCCATGTTTGAGCCCGACCGCAACGAGCATTTCATCACAGACATGACCGTGCACCACGACCATCAGGCAGTGGCCGCGGGTCCGGGGATAGGCACCCGCGAGCAGACCATCGACGCCGTCGAGAGTCTGCTGAAAAACTGCAAGTCGCCGCTTATTCTCGATGCCGATGCCATCAACTGTATCTCACGCCGGCCGGCGCTGCTCTCGATGTTGCCGCCCAACAGCATCCTCACACCCCATATCGGAGAATTTGACCGACTCTTCGGCGAGCACAAAAGCAGCGAGGAGAGACTGCGCAAGGCCGTAGAGATGGCCAAATACTACAATATCATAATAGTCCTCAAAGGCCACTTCACCACCATAGTGCGTCCGAGCGGAGAGGTATATTTCAATTCCACCGGCAATCCCGGCATGGCTACCGCCGGCGCCGGCGATGTACTCACCGGCATAATAGCCTCCTTCCTCGCTCAGGGATACAGTCCCAAGCACGCAGCCTTCATCGGGGTATATATCCACGGACTCGCCGGAGACTTGGCGGAGAAGGAACTCGGCGAGGCCGGCATGACCGCCACCGACATCACCACCTATGTAGGACGTGCCATACGCACCATCCTCAACCGCGAGCCGATCCCCAGACCTCTCTACTAACCTACCTCTCTATCAACACCCCTCATCAGATATGTCAGATATGAAAAGCAGAACCATATTGCCGGCCATACTTCTGGCTGCTGCCATAGCGGCGCCTGAAGCGGCTTCCGCACAGCAGACCAGAATCCTCACTGCCGACAAGCACAATGAGTACGGGCTCGTCTACTCCCTCCCCATGACCGCCCTCGAGGTCAAGGTCACCGCACGCAAAGAGATTCTCAAGGCCGGCCCTTTCGCCCAATATGCCCGCAAATATATAGGGACGGACAAGGTAATCACCCGCGATGCCGAGCGCTGGACTATAACTGACGTGGAGATAAAGCCTTACGGAGTAATCGACAGCAGTTCGAAATATCTCATGCAGCTCAAGCCGGGCGCCACCACATATATCGGAGTGGACCGCGACGGAATGCTGCTGAGCATCAACTGCGAGCCGCGCGTCACCGCTCCGGAGGCCAACTACCGACCTGTGGCACCCCACACATCCGCACCCCGGGGGGATGAATATCTGAAATATGTGGATGAGGATTTCACCAATTCCCTCTCCTCCGCCAAGCAGGCCGAGATGCTCTCCGAAAGCCTTATGGAAGCCCGCGACGCACATATCTCGCTCACTCGCGGCACTGCCGACAACATGCCCACCGACGGCAAGCAGCTCGAGCTGATGCTCAATGCCCTGCAGGCGCAGGAAGACGCCCTCTCGGCTGCATTTACCGGCACTGTCACCACCACCACAGTCACCAGGTCATACACTTACATCCCCGAGGACAACGGCTCCAGGATACTTTTCCGCTTCTCGGACTTCGCCGGATTCGTGGAGCCGGACGACTTCTCGGGTGCGCCCGTGGAGATTGCGGTCAAAATCACTTCCGAGGGGACACTCCCCACGGATGCCAACGACAATCCCAAGCAGCTTCCCAAGGACGCTGTAAGATATTGTATCCCCGGAGCGGCAGAAGCCACAGTAAGCTTCGAGGGTAAGAAACTCTTCTCCGGAGAATTCGAGTTCTCGCAGTTTGGCGTAGAGTTCGGACTCAATCCTGCCCTCTTCTCCGACCGCAAGGAACCCTCCTACGCCGTATTTGATCCCGTCACCGGTGCGCTGAAAGAGATCGGCACTATGGCCACGGAATAAAAGCGACAATCGTCCCGAGCCTTAGCTCAGGACGATCGCTGTTAAGAACGCTCACTAAGAACGTGTTCTAAAGACTAAAGAAGAGTGTGAGTCTGACTGCTCAGACATTATCCTCCATGGGCATGAAATACTTCGTGGGATGATAGCAAGCGGGGCATTTCTCCGGCGGTACGGTGCCTTCATAGATGTAGCCGCACACCTGACACTGCCACTTGATGGGAGTGTCGCGCTTCCAGACGGTGCCGTCCTCGATACGCGCCGCCATCTTGTTGAAGCGGGCTTCGTGATGACTCTCCACAGAGGCTATGGCCTCAAAACGGTCGGCGATTTCGTCAAATCCCTCTTCGCGGGCCACCTTGGCGGCATTGACATACGCATCGACACCTTCGCGCTGCTCCTCGGACGCCGCGACCTTCAGATTTTCCAAAGTCGTGCCGATGATACCGGCGTCCACCCCTAAGGGTGCAGTCACTACCGCTCCCTCCGTAAGATATTTCAGGAATATCTTGGCGTGGTGCAATTCATTGTCCGCGGTCTCCGCGAAGATGGCAGAATACTGCGGATAGCCCTCCTTCTTGGCGGCCTGCGAGAAGTATGTGTAACGTGAATAGGCCGCTGACTCGGCCATGTAGGAATTGGCGAGAAGCTGCTCAGTCTTCGTGCCTTTGATAGATTTTGTGTCTGACATAGTATTTTGTATTCTATATTATCTATTGCGCTATTATAACATTTAATCGGAGCATAAAGTTGATATGACAGAAAGGATACGAGGCATAGTGATACGCACACTGCGCCACAGCGACCGTTACGACATCGTGACTCTACTCACAGAATCTCGCGGCCTGATGTCACTGCTGAGCAGGGCTCCCTCAAGCGGAGGCTCCGGGAGCAGAAGAGGGGGCGCCTCACGCAAGGGACGGTTGCCGCTGCTCACCCTTGTGGAGACGGACCTACCGGCCCATAGTCCGCGCGAGATGCAGATATTGGGCAAGGTGGGCTGCCCGCTGGTGTGGCGCTCCATCTATTTCCATCCTGACAAATCGGCTCTCGCATTTTTCATCTCCGACTTTCTCTACACCCTGCTGCGCTCCGCTCCCCCGGACACCGCAGTGTTCAGATATGTGCTGGCCGCTCTGCAGGCCCTTGACGACACTGAGCTCAGCGTCGCCAATTTCCATATCTGCTTCATGCTCGGCATGCTGCCTCTGCTCGGCATACAGCCGGACTGCGCGGCATGGCGTCCCGGAAGTCTCTTCGACATGCGCGACGGAGCATTTGTCGCCGGAGAAGATGTCAGAGCTCTCCACAACGATCTGATAGGTCCGGAGATGGCGTCACGGATACCGCTCTTCTGCCGTATGACCTTCGCGAATATGCACAAATTCCGTCTGAGGGGCTCTGACCGCAGCGAGCTGATAGAATGGATCATGCGCTATTACGCCATCCATCTGCCGGTATCTGCGAAACTGAAATCCCTCGAAATCCTCCGTGCCCTCTATTAGACACCTCCCACAAAAAATCAGCTGGCGATAAATTGGGGTGGCCCTACGGGACCATTATTCATAGGTCTATTCTCCGGCGCTGTCATCGTGCTGACAGGCGGGGTTGATAAAGAAGAGCCGGGAAGTGGCGCGTGTGCAGGCAGTGTAAAACCAGCGATAAAACGAGTCATCGGCATTCTCGATATCTATCCCCGTCATATCTACATAGACATGTTTCCACTGTCCGCCCTGCGCCTTGTGGCAGGTGACGCAATAGCCGTATTTGGCATGCAGGGCATTATAATAGGGATCGGTGAGCGCGGCCATGATACCTTCTGTCATGGGACCATCCTCATGAGCGGCCTCCTGCTCCTTCAGCACTCGGGCATAAAAGTCCTCCATCTCCTGCTGCGGCACCGACGGCCCCTCGGAGATAAGACTGCGCAGCATCAGCTTAGCCCCCACCCTGATACTCTGCGTGTCATCAGCCTCGGATCCGAGGGAAAGCTCTACATCCACAAAATATCTCCCGTACATCTTCTCGCGGCGACCTACCCATTCCACAATGGCGGTATCTCCGTTGGCGATGAGCGTCTTGAGCCCGTTGATCTGACTCCAGTAATAGTCATTGCGCGAT
>CAYSJG010000069.1:0-428 GCA_964431295.1 uncultured Sangeribacter sp.
CTCAAGCTTTTTGATACGTCCCTCCATGTAGTCTTCAACCCATGCGGCCACTACGAAGCCGAACAGTGTGCGTCCGTCCATGGTCTGGGCTTAGATGTAGTATATCTCTTTGTCATCCTGTACGAGCCAGCCTTGCTCCTGGAATTTCTTGAAGTTTTCAGCTGCCTTTTCGTACACGCGGGGATCGTGTTCGTCCACATCGGCGGGGAAGTCGATCTCAGGCTTGATGATGTGATAGAGCGACTTTTCGTTGCCTTCGGCCTCTTTGCGTGCCTCCTCTGAATTGAGCACGTCATAGGGGCGTGAAGCCACCTCTTCTACGAGATTTTTGGGAGGGCGTACGCCCTTGAAGGGTTTTACTCTTGCCATGGTTAGTATGGTAAATTATATTTAAGGTTGGTAATTAGATACTGTTTTAAAGATTAGGA
>CAYSJG010000069.1:438-9025 GCA_964431295.1 uncultured Sangeribacter sp.
AAGTCAGGGGTCGCTGACCTGCGGTCCGCATTGTTCGGGAGAGGAGGTGTCCGGTTTGTCCGGACGGCATTTCTCACATAGCCCGTAGACTATGGAGGAGGAGTATTCCGGCTTGAAACCGGGGTAATGCACCGAAAGGAGACCCGAGGCGAGTGTCTCGTCCTCGCATTCGGTGATGGAGCCGCATTTGCGGCAGATGAGATGCAGGTGGGCGCCCGCGGCCAGCTCATAGCGCGCATGGGAGGTGGCGAAGAGATGGCGGTTGAGGATTGTCGCCTCGCAGAGCAGCTCCAGAGTATTGTATACCGTGGCGCGGCTCACATGATATCCCTCGTTTTCAAGCGCAGAATAGAGCTCGTCCACACCGAAGTGGGCGCGCAGTTCGAGAGCTTTTTCGAGGATGGCATACCGTTCCGGCGTCTTGCGTAGATGCTGGTGTCGGAGATACTCGGTGAGTCTTCCCCGCGGGTCCGCTATATCATGCCTGTGGCTCATACGGCAAAATTAACTCACCTTTGTGAAATTTCCAAATAAAGGTGCGCTAAAACATAAGTAAAACATCGGCAGCCGCAGATTATCCGCAATCCTTGCGCCATCGGCAGCTCCGTAGTCGCAAGGCTCGTAAATGCCATTGAATTTCAGAAGGAGGACTCAGATTATTCAGGCTATAAGATATTCGTAGTAAGGGCCTGTTAGATATGTTAGTTCACGGGAGAGGTGTGGATTCCAGTGAAAGAAGGCTTCATCGAAAGCACGGCGAGCGATAGCCGTGCAGGGAGCAACTTTGCGAATTTCTAAGAATCCGATTTTAGGACGGTGCAGTATTCCTGCGTCGATAAACATAGGCAGAGCACAGTGTATAGCATTTGGCAGAGAGCGGTTGGAACCATATTTCTGCGACATCTTCTGAGTGATGAGCGATGTCATGACCAGATCCTGAACATGGAAATATTTACCGAGAAGCGTGAAAATATCGTATGCAAATTCAAACTTGGCTATGATGAGTGATGACAGGATTAAAGTACGGTCAGCACGATTGCGGAGTGCGAGAAGCACTTCGTCTTTGTTTTCACGAAGAAGGTCTATTAGAGGGTTCTGGTCTGTCAACTGCGAGATTGCTGTCACTGTTTTGGCTATGCGGTTTTGGCCGTTATATTCGGTAGCAGCGAGTTCGGCGAAGTATTCCCTTGAATACTCGCCCGACAAAACCGCTGTCAGAGCCATTTCAAGCAATGACATCGGGATGCGTTGACGTAGTCCTATGGTTGTTTTCTCTGACATATCTATAATTTGATGAATGGGATCATACACTCGAAGAGATGTGTCCCTCCATGAGTGATTTCTGTTCGACCATGAGAATTAAAGCTGTGGTTGTCACTAATGGCAAACCATAAGTTTTTATGGAGATAGTGGATAGAATATCCAAGATCTTTGACAAACCGGTCGCTTGCATCTATATTCATAAATATAGCATGACGGTGTCCCCGGCTCGCCTTTCCATAAAGATGCGCTTTCTCTGTCGATGTAAATGTACGCCAGCCTTTGGCGAGCACATTGCCGTGATCTGTGGTAAGGATAACATCGAAACCGACCTCCTTTAACTGCTTAATGCGTTTTGCAAACGACAATGCCCATGTCTTTGTCAACGCCAACAGGTCGAGGTATGAGGTCGAACTGTGCATCTTCTCATCGAGTGCTACGGTAACGAGAGCGAGACGTTTACAGTCGTTATTGACATGCAAATTATCCTCTCCGATGTCGTAGAAGTATTGAGGGAAACCGGTGAGCCAATGCGATTTCCACGCCAAACGTTCATTATTGGGCGACTGCGTGTAGTCAAGTGTCGGATGCTGACCGGCAAATATTGCTTGTCGAGAAAGACAAGTTATAGACGGCAACCATGAATAAGTCCAATCCTCTTTGGTAGGGAATATATGAAGATTTTCGAGCGCTGAACGAAGTACTTCGTACTGCCAAAAAGCCATTCCGTCAACGACAACGAGAGCCACTCTTTGGCTCGACTGATAATTGTCGCGTATGTGCGATACAATGCCGTTGACACATCGAGGCTTTAATATTGGATTGGCATTTAGAGAGTCCCAATATGTATCCTGAAGATAATGTTGGAAATCGAAGTTGAGATAGTCGATTGTTTCGGCAATCTCATCATATTGGTTGTTTTCTACTACCTTGATAAACAATTCGCTGATACGGCGAATTGTAGAGACATCAGACCAGTCGGGATTGTCAATGGCCTTAAGATTGACAACGGCCTCTCCAAAGTCGTTTACTGGCTCGGCGACTGCTGTTGATGTAATGTTATTAATCAAGTCTTGAAGCCTTTGGGCCGAAACAATTCCCTGAATATGTTTGTTGTATAATTTCTTGAGAATATCGAGTGACAGTCGCGAGATAGCCTCCTTATCAACAAAATTTGGAAAAAGCTCGGTTATCTTAAAGCGGATATTGTTCGCTCTGGTAGTGATATCGGGAAGCATCTCACCGGCAGTCAGAATATAGATAGCCGACTTTTCTGGTTTTTTGCGAAGGTGAAGCTCGTAGTGAACACGAAGTTGGATTGCAGAACCAACAACGATCTCGGCGGGGCTTTCTCGCTTCAGTTCTTGGAGCACGTCATCGTGTGCCAGGAATCCGTCAGGATTGCTGACGATGGTAAGCGTGTGAAAGCCTCGACTGATTGAGGTTATTATTTCGTTGATAAGTTCCGACATGCCTATACGCGAGATGATGCTATTTCATAGAACTGAAGAAGCTGCTCGTCTTCGGTGAGAAGATTTTGCGGTATGCGGTCGCCAACAGCAACAATGGTTGCAAAATTTTTATCTTGATAGCATTGCTTGAAACCGGCTCTTAGAGCCTCGACACGAGCCTCCTTGATTTTGCCGCGAGGTTTCTGAGCAACCTCCAAATACACCTTAAACTCACGCATCAGAGCCTTATGGCGGAGTGCCGCGAGGTCAACATCATCCTGGAGATTGGGCTTACGCCACCGGCCGTCAGATTCCTTGATGAAGTTTTCTTCGAGAATCTGCATCAGTTCCGGCAAAATGTCGCCTTTACGAACACCGTTGATGGCTTGCATCCATTTTGGCTGTATTTGCTGATAGGTTTGTGGAGTGCTTAATTCATTGTTGAGCCATGCAATACCACCTTGCTCGCTGTCAACGAAGAAAATAGTAGCTTGGAATTCGTTGGTATGTTTTCGCAGTTCATCATATTTTGCTGCTTGTGATGCTGTGAAGTACATGCCGTCGCGTTCTGCGTAACGTTCGCGAAGGCCCGCTTGGAACTCTTGCGCGCTATAGGGTATATGAAAGCCATTCTGAATATAAAATGCCACAAGTCTATCGTATAGGATTTTGGGTTTACGCTCTCTAATTTCAATGGTTTTACCATCTTTCTCCAAATGGACAAGAACATGTGATAAAAATTCATCTATGAATTTCCAAACGCTATTCGAGTCATTGTATTTCATGACCTTGGTCTTAAAATCAGTAAACGGTTTATAACAGGAAATAGCAAGGTCTTGATCTACAGCCGTTACCCCGACGATCCCATGCAAACCTCCTCGGCCTTTGTCAAGGTCCGATATTGAAGAGATTACGAAACCAGCGTTTTGGAGAGACGTTTGTATGGCATTCCAAATTGTGTTGGAAGTGTTGCTAAATTCAACGGTCATCCATTTCCCTGGTTTGAGAATACGGTAGTATTCTTTGAAACTCTGTGTCATTAACTGAAGGTATTCCAATGTGCCCTTATTTTGGGTTTTATTTGATATTGCTTCAGAAGTGTTATTAGTATGTACTTTAAGCCACGACTCAAGTAAAAAGTTGAGTTCAGAGTACATAATATTAGCACCGAATGGAGGATCAGTGAATATATAATCTATTGAATTATCAGAAATACGTATATCAGTAGCTGAGGCAACTTGATTAATAACGGAATATTCTCTTGAGAGATCAAGAGTATTTTCCTTTAATTTTGTCTTGATAAAATAGAAAGGTGAGATTTCAGTAGGTGTAGCACTAACATATAATGTATTGGCTAAAGGACCAACATGGCGGTGATGTTTCGGTGCATACCTATTCATACGGTGTAATCTACTTTGGCATGAGGTAAACCACGCTCCGAGAAACAGTTTTAGTCGGCCATCACAATGAGCTTCTTCGATAAGTGCTTTGAATCTTAAAAGGATACAAAGATTTCGTCTTGTATAAAACTGATGTAGATATGTAATACCTAAGTTTTCCGGATCTGATGTTTTGTCCCCTTTAGGTAGTTTAGAAATTGGGGCATTAAGTAATGGAAGACTATGTACTAAGTCAATCATTTGTGTTCTTTCGTTCGAACTGAGAACTTTTTCAAAACGTTTTTTACCAATTTTATAATTGATAAAAACGGGTACAAAAGAACAGGTTTGTATTGATTGATTGCTTACATCATCAAATTCTGTAATAAAGAATTTATTAGAACTTTTCTTCTTAATTATTGCTCCGCAATGTGGGCATTTATATGTTTCTTTCTGAATATTATTCTGAATATCTATAGCTTCATCCCAGTAAACAAATGTTTTACCACACGAGGCGCAAATTTGTTCTTCACTCCATACGACGTAGTTTATTTCCACAAATTCGCCACTATCGAGGATGAAATGGTATGTATAACCATATTCATTTTCCAATTTAGTCAAAATTTCAGTGGCAATTTTTATAAATTCTTTTTTGTCGAAATACTGATTGTAGTTGTATGAAATGAATGAGGCAATTGGGGATAAATCGCCCATAATAGCATAGCGCACACCCCAATTAGGTGAAGTGTGGAATAATGATTTCCATGTAGATTCGAGTGAGCTTTTAATTTCTACGGTTGGAGAATTACAAAATTTTGCTGCTACTCCAGCCATGCCCGTACCAGCAAAATTATCAATTACGATATCTCCTGGCTGTGTATAATGAAGGTAATATTTTAATACAATTTCTGGTGGTACTTTTGTGTGGTAAGAATGAGCGGTATATATTGCATTGTTCTTTTTTTCTCGTACGGGATGGGCATACGGCTCGTTGACAACGACGTTGGCGTGACGTTTGCCCTCTGCTTCGAGTTGGAGCTTTTCTTGCTCCCACTCGGCGATGAAATCGTTGAGCCAAGGATTGGGGCAAGCAGTGTAATATGGAGGATCTGACAGATTGACGATGTCATCATCTGACCCGATTGGGAATCCCTCGATATTGCGAAGCTCCGGGAGCTTGGCGCGAAGCTGCTCACGGAAATAGGCGCGACGTTCTTCGTCATTTGAGAACGTCATGCCAAGGACTGTGACGGGGCCGGTTTCCTGTTGGGAAATGGCATCCATCTCATCGAAGCCAAAGTCGAGAGTGGGTTCGCCAGGGGTATGTCTGATTTTCTTAGCCATTTCATTTTCTTATTTCTGCAAAGGACTTGCAAAGGGCTTGCAAAGGCATCTGCAAAGGGATTAGTCTTTAAATTGTTTAATAATAGTCGTTTGCAAATATGTTGATTTCCGTGTTTTGCAAGTGAAAGGTGAATTGTCTGCAAACTAAATTCTATTGACTTCGTTTTCTATAACGTCTGTCAGCAGTCGATGGTGAAGGAATTACTTCTAAAATATGTTCCGATACCATTGAACTGAAAAGCCGAGAAATGTAAGATACATCTTTTGCAGACAATTTTAACAATTCTCTCGCTTCTGAATTATTAATTGATTCTATTTCATCAAGGTATCGAAGTATAGCCTCTTTTTGACGCGCTTTTTCCTGTCTTTTGAGTTGAGAATATTGAACTTTATCCTTGATAGAAAGATTGTGTTTTTTATGGATGATATACTTGGTCCCGGAACCACGACCGGTAGCTTCCACAATTTCCAAATCAATAAGAGATTTTAAGGCATTATGGATTTGGCGTATATTGATAAAGCGAACACGTTCCAACTGTTTTATGAAACAACTTTTGTTATTGACTAATTCATTCAAGATCAGGAGCTGTTCGACAGTTGGTTGACTATTTGCAAGTTGCTTATACTTTAAAGATAATTCAATCAGTTTGGAGGAAACCACTTCTGCCTCGATTCTGAATATGACCGAAGTGTCAGTTTCTTCCGCAACCGGCACTGCTTTACCTTTTGAAAGTAGTTCGGTGAAAACTTTATCCCAGCCGCTACCGGCTTTCTCCGCATATTTGATTGCGCGGAATATGTCTATGATTTCCGGATTACGTGGGTTTGTTTTCCATAAGAAATTGGTGGTTGTGATACCTTCAGGAAAACGGCCCGGACTTTCGAACTCGATGTAATCAGGATATTTCCGTATCTCGATTATCTGCTGACGGCTATAATCGCGATGCGCGATGGCATTAATGAGTACCTCACGAATTGTCACCTCTGAATAATCCTCAATTGCATCATGAAACAGACCAAAGTTCATCTCGACCTGTTGAATTTCTGCTTTGAGTTGCGCAAAGCAAGCATCGGCAACCTCAATAAGATTGCCTGACCATTCATAAGGTCGATATGTGCCATTGTCAAAATAACGTATATACTTGATTGTCGCGTAGGGGAATTCACGCAATGCTTTGTCTGTACCAGTGAAAAGAATACCTGTGGTTGTCGGCAACAGCAAATCGTTATCTTCTTTAACCAAGGATAGAACGTCATTGAAATCTTCGATATTATCCTTCAAATAAGGACTATCCGGACGAGCTACACGAATTAAATTTCGAAGTTTCGCAACTCTCGTTTCATCTTGCCAATCTTGTAGATTCCATGTCTTCTGGTCGTATATGATAGCTCCTTTTTCACTAAGTATGGTCGCCATTTCATTTGGCTGGATGGCACGATTGCCGTTGTTGGAACGTATGAGATACTCGCCTTTGGTTGTAGAACACAAGAAAGGTGTGAATGGAATCTCAAGGACTAATAAATCAAGGCAATCGACAGTAAGTTTGTGAGGTAATAGAGTAATTGACGGGCGGGTTCTGTCCTGTACTTGCTTGATGAGATCGTAATGTTTTTGCTCGTCATATACAAATGTATTATTCAGGGCTTTGGATTTATCCTCTATACCAATGATTAGGAAGCCGCCTTTGTGGTTGGCAAAAGCTACAGCGTCGCGTGCCAGCTCGTCGTATGAGCCGGAATAATTCCTAAGGCTTTTGCCGAATGTCTCCTTATCTTCAAGTTGAAGCTTGAAGTCCATAATGTCACATTCACCTCTTTCAAGGAGCTCATAAAACCATGGGATGCTTAGTTTAGTTGCTTTCTTCATCAGTCTAATTTGATACGGGCGTTTGAACGGTCGAGGCCTGCAAGTTTGGCATTCACAAGCTGATTGAATTTCTGAATGAGCTCCTCCGGAGTGATAGGTCGGTTGAAAAGCGAAAGGATTTCGTCTTTTTTGATAGTAACAGAAGTGATGCCTTTTACAAGAATCTGAATAGCCTCTTCTACCTGCGAAAAGTTGTGCTCAGTAATATGGATGCTTTTGAAGTCTTCAACGAAGCGACGCTGGTGCTCATTGAGGGCTTCGATGTTTTTGAGATATTCTGGATCATCGAGTATAAGATGATACTCTTCATCTGCGAAGTTGTAGATATCGTGGAGGCGAGTTTTAAGCTCATCGAGACTTGGCAGAGTTTTGCCGGCAAACTCACGAGGGTTGAAGTCGAAATATGGTGATGACATCAAAATCTGCTTGGTAATTGTGTCTCCAGGATGTAACATCTCAATATCACGAAGCCACAGATCAAGTCTTGGTTCGATAGCAACATGGTCGGCTTTTGTCGCGCGACGAATGGCTGCAAGCTCCGGTGAGTGAAGGAGTCGTTGACGATCCAGCTCCTGAATATTTGTGATGTGGTATTTCTTATATTCTTCTATATACCAGTCTATGTAGCGGGACTTAAGCTCGTTGAGCTTAACTTTTGAGGCTTCGATTTTGGCCGTGTCATCGGGAGTTATGCTTTCAAATTCACGGAATGCATCATTAATGGCTGTAACAAACGCGTTGTCGGTTATACACTGCCGAGCTTGTTGCAGATATGATATGAGAGTTGAGAAGTCTTTTACAATATCTTGCGCTCTTTTGATAATGTCAAAGTCGTTGAGATGCGAGAATGCCTCACGTATTTGTTTGATACTGAAGGGAAAGGATTTTAGCTTTGCGACAGTATTATATGAAGCCATTCGCTCAGCAATGCCTTTAATAAAGTTGAGATGATTGCGGAGAGTAATCGCTTGGTTTGCGGTAATAAGCATGATCCCATTAAATTCTATTCCGCCCTGAATATCGTGTATTGCGCGTGCACACTTTTCTGCCATGACTTTAGCATCGTTGAGCATTCGTGACAAAGCTCCAGAATTTGGATCCTGAATCTGTGCGGAAAGATTTACTCCTGATAGCCCAAGCGAAAGTTCGCGGATAACTATGGGATCAATACCGCGAGGACGACGAATACAGTTGAAACAGTAATAGTCATCTTTAGAGCAGTTTACAATTTCGCCGATGTTTGCGGCATTGATAATCTTGCCGGATACATCCATCTCAATATATCC
>CAYSJG010000070.1:0-8989 GCA_964431295.1 uncultured Sangeribacter sp.
TATGACCGAAATCTGCGACCCCTGCGTTAACATTTTTTGTGGGATGGGGTCTTAATCCGGGCTTATAATCCTTTGCGTGCCTGGAGGGTATTGAGCAGGAGAATGCAGTTGGTCATAGGTCCCACACCTCCGGGGACCGGAGTGATGTAGCTGCATTTGGGTGCCACCTGTTCAAAGTCGACGTCGCCCTGCAGGCGGAAGCCTGATTTTTTAGATGCGTCGGGCACTCTGGTGGTGCCGACATCGATCACTACAGCTCCGGGCTTGACCATATCCTCGGTGACAAATCCAGGTCGTCCGAGTGCGGCGATGATGATGTCCGCGCGTCGGCAGTGCTCCTTCAGGTCAGGCGTGGCGGAGTGGCATACGGTGACAGTGCAGTCGCCCGGCTGCGCCTTCTGCATGAGCATAGTGGCGATGGGCTTACCCACGATATTGGAGCGTCCGATGACCACGGCATGCTTTCCCTTGGTAGGGATGCCTGCGCGTCCGAGCAGCTCCATAATGCCGGCGGGTGTAGCCGGTCTGAAAGCCGGAAGTCCGAGAGCGAGCCGTCCTACATTCACCGGATTGAATCCGTCCACATCCTTTCGCCAGTCGATGGCCTGCTGTATTTTCTGGGAGTCGATATGTCGCGGCAGCGGCATCTGTACGATATATCCGTCCACCTCCGGGTCCTCGTTAAGCTGCTGTATGAGATCGAGGAGCTCCTGCTCGCTGACGTTTTCCGGCAGCCTGATATTGGTAGAGCGAAATCCGACCGCGTTGCAGTTTTTCTCCTTATTGGCCACGTAAGCTTCCGAGCCCCCGTCGTTGCCGGCGATGACAGCTACGAGGTGTGGCGGCCGCTGGCCGTCGGCCATCATTTTATTCACTTCAGCCGCAATCTCTTGCTTGAGGTTGGCGGCCATGGCTTTGCCGTCGATGATTTGCATGGTAAGATTTTTTATGGACAGGCTCTTGGATGACCCCCCGCGACAGATATATACGCGGAGTTATGAGTCGCTAAGAGCAGATCCTGAAAAGAAATATTATGAGGATAATATTATTATGTAATGGGATTATTGTATGTTCTGATGAGTATAGGTGAATACAATCATGCTCTTCCCGGTGTCAAGCTTCACCATGGTGGGCTTGGCGAGATATGGAGTGCATCCGGTGACATACTTTGTAGTGGTATTGTCGGAATTGGTGACAGTCTCGTACGTAAGCGCAACCGGTATGAGGGTAAAGTCGCAGAGTTTGTCAAATTCCTCTTCGGAGAGCGAGGTGTATTGCTGATTGAGGTCGACAATATAATTGCGGAGCTGGCTGAAGTAGTATCTTTGCTTCTCGGTGTCGTATGCGGAAGAGAATGCGATGAGATTGTCAGGCACTTTACCTTCGGCGAAGAAGTCAGCGATCTTGTCGGTCTGTATCATGAGCATATTTGGCGCCGGGTCAATGTCGAAATCATTATCGATTTTCTCAGCCGGTATGGAGAGCGCGAGATTATTGATGATGGAGAGTTCCTTGTTGGAATTGCGGTAGTCTTCGATAAGTTTTCGTCCCGGGAATGTGAATCTGACGCGATATCCGAGGGGTGTGGTGACAATCTCCTCTCCGGCGCCCACACGCGCCTTGATGGCCTCTGAAGGAGTGTAGCTGATGTTGTTGCTGGCGAGTACTTCGGGCGCGGTGGAGAAAAGGCATACGGAGTCCTTCATGAGGACATTGACCTTTTTAGTGACTTCGTCCTCTACGACGGTGCGCTGTATGGTGTAATGCCAGTATGTATAGAATTTTGCAGCGGAGATGGCGGCCACGCATCCTCTGCCGAATGTAGGCCGGACATATATGCCTGGGAATTTCGCGGAGAGTCTGTCAGGCCATTCGAAAATGGAGGGGTCTTCGCGGTAAGCGTCGAAAGTCTCTCTGGCGTATGCTTGCGGGAGCTTGACGGATACGGGGATGTTTTTATAAGATCTGAAGGCAGAGTCGGAGTAAGCGATGGCCGAGAGAGTATAGTTGGCGCGTCCCATGGGGTTGGTGGGGTTGTAATATCCTTCCGGGCTGAAGTCGCTGGTGATGTCAGTCGGCAGTTCTTTGGTGAGTCTGTAGACAGTGAGCTGCTGCGGCGCGAGTGAGTCTCCGGTGACCATCGAGCGCGGCATTTCAATGACGAGTCTCATGGAGTCGACCATCTCGGTGGTGATGGAGTCCGGTATCTGCATTTCGCCGGCAGAGAGGATCCTGCTGACAAACGATGCCGATAGCTGCCCGTATTCCGGTACACTGATATGTCCGAGCATGAAGGAGGAGCTTCGTGCGTCGACATTCTGCGCCTCAACGGTATGTCCGAGGAGGTTGTATGCAGATGAATCGACGTATACGGCAACCTGCTGGTCGAAGAGTCCCGATCCTATGGGGCTTACATCGTCTTCGCATGAGGCTAGCATGGAGAGAGCCAGCAGAGCGGGTGTGGCGGCGCTTATATATTTGGAGATGGTATTCATATGGTTGATGGTCATGCATCACTCTCAGTGACGCCGTGTGTACGGATATGATATGGGGAAAAGTCCGGTTCAGGGCTGCGCGCCTTTTATTTTGTCATAGAAGTCGCGGTAAGCGGCCAGGTCGTTGCCGAGCTGAGCTGTGGTGACATACGGTAAATTTCTCTCTTCGACGAGCTGGAGGAGTTGCGGGTAGGGTGTATCTCCGTAGAAGATGACTGCGTCGGAGGCTTCGATGGCGAGTCTGTGTAAGAGATTGGTATCGAAAGGTCCGTCGGCATATTTTTCAAGAATGGATTCGGGAGCTTTGTCATCGCGCAGCTTGTCGATGATATGCGGATCGATTTGACCGGTGATCTCTCCCGGCATCACGAAGTATATGATGCGGGTGTCGGCGAAAGCGGGCTCGTTTTTGTACAGTCCTCTGATATAAATCGGAGCGAGCGCGGATACGAGTCCGGCGGCCTGAATGATGTCAGGATTCCATCGCAGTTTCTTGACAGTCTCTATAGTGCCTCTTGCGAAGAAGATGTCTCTCTCGTCGTTGTCATCGCGGTTGTATCCGTAGACATCGGTGTCGGAGTCGAGCTTCTGGAAATAGTCGTCGGAGTCAATGAAATAGACCTGTATTCTGGAAGGCTGCATGGAAGCGACCTTGAGAATAAGGGGATGGTCATTGTCGTCGATGGCGATATTGATACCGCTGAGTCTGATTACTTCGTGCAGCTGGTTGCGTCGCTCGTTGACAGCGCCGTACTTAGGCATGAAAGTGCGTACTTCATATTTTTTAGCCGGAAGCGACTCCGGGAGTTTGCGTCCCAGAAGTGCTGCGTCTCCGGTGTGAAGATAAGGTTCGATCTCTTGTGAGATGAAAAGGATTTTATTTTCTGCCATATCGGATGCAAAATTACAAAAAAATCGTGATATAGCCGCGTGTGCATAAGAGTAGTTGTCGCTTTTTTTGTATACAAAGGGTGTGATGTCATCCATTTTGATTAATTTTGCACGCGAAAACGTGAAAAGGGCACATCGGTGGTATCCATGCCAATGTGTGTGATGCCGTAGTGCTTATTCAAAGAGATGAGAATCATCAAAAGTACATCAGACCTTGTCGGCTATGTAGGCGAATGCCGCCGTCAGGGCAAGCGTATCGGCCTTGTGCCGACTATGGGGGCTCTCCATGCGGGACACATCTCGCTGGTGGAGCGATGTGTGGCCGACAATGATGTGGCCATAGTATCAGTGTTTGTAAATCCCACGCAGTTTAATAACCCGGATGATCTGGCCACTTATCCGCGTGATGAGGAGAGCGACATCCGTCTGCTGTCGGGTGCGGGTGCCTCAGCGGTGTATCTCCCCTCTGTCGAGGAGGTGTACCCTGAAGGTACGGAGGCCGCCGGCGCTCATGTGTTTGATCTCGGCGAGGCCGCGGAAGTGATGGAGGGTAAGATGCGCCCGGGTCATTTCCAGGGGGTAGCCCAGATAGTGAGCCGCCTGTTTCGTCTTACCCGTGCGGACCGTGCCTACTTCGGCGAGAAGGATTTCCAGCAGATAGCCGTGGTGCGCAACATGGTGCGCAGCGAGGGTATAGATATAGAGATAGTGGCGTGCCCGATCAAGCGTGCGGACGACGGTCTGGCGCTGTCGAGCCGCAACGCGTTGCTGAGCGATGATCAGCGCCGTCGCGCGCCCATGATATACTCCACTCTGCGTGAGAGTGTGGAATACTCTCTGAGCCATACCGTGCGTGCCACCCATGACTATGTGGTGGATAAGCTCAACAGCGTGCCGGAGATGAAGGTGGAGTATCTGGAGATAGTGGACGGCCGCACACTGCAGCCTGTGGACAGCTGGGATGAATCTCCCTGGATAGTGGGATGCATCACCGTCTACAACGGCAAGGTGCGCCTTATCGACAATATCGCGTACCGGACCAAGTAAAGGCTTCAGCCAGAGAGAAAATGTCAAATTGACAAGTTATAATCAGGACGAATAATTAAAGATATGCTGATAGAGATGATGCTCTCCAAGATACACCGAGTGACGGTGACGGAGGCGAATCTTAACTATATCGGGAGTATAACGATTGACTCCAGTCTGCTGGATGCCGCGGGGATCTTGCCCGGTCAGCGTGTATGGATAGTCAACAACAACAACGGCGAGCGTTTCGACACCTACGTGATAGCCGGCGAGCCCGGCAGCGGTGTGATATGTCTCAACGGAGCGGCGGCACGCAAGGCTCAGCCCGGCGATGTGATAATAATCATGACGTATGCCCAGATGACTCCGGAGGAAGCGCGTACCCACAAGGCCCGTGTGATATTTCCCGACACATTAACCAATAAGCTTTCAGATGTTCAATAAACTTTCAGAAAGACTCGAGACAGCCTTCAAGAAGCTAAAGGGTGAAGGCAAGATTACAGAGATAAATGTAGCCGACACGCTCAAGGAGGTGCGTCAGGCCCTGGTGCAGGCCGATGTCAACTATAAGGTGGCCAACGACTTCATCAAGACGGTGAAGTCGAAAGCGATGGGTCAGAACGTGCTCAACAGCGTGAAGCCGAAGGAGCTGATGATCAAGCTTGTATTTGACGAGCTTGTAGACCTGATGGGTCATGACCTCGCTCCTCTGAATCTGTCGGGCAATCCGTCTGTGATTCTGATGTCCGGTCTTCAGGGCAGCGGTAAGACTACCTTCTCCGGCAAGCTGGCCAAGTATCTGGGCAGCCGCAAGGGTAAGCGTCCTCTGCTTGTGGCCGGTGACGTATATCGTCCTGCCGCCATCGAGCAATTGAAAGTGCTTGGCGAAAGTATCAATGTTCCGGTATACAGCGAGGAGGGCAACAAGGATGTCGTGGAGATCGCGCTCCATGGCGTGGAGTATGCGCGTGAGCATCGCTATGACCTGGTGATTGTGGATACGGCGGGCCGTCTGGCTGTGGACGAGGAGATGATGGATGAGATAGAGCGCGTGAAGAATGCGGTCGAGCCTCAGGAGACTCTCTTCGTTGTGGACTCGATGACCGGTCAGGATGCAGTCAATACCGCCCGGGCCTTCAACGAGCGTCTCGACTTCGACGGTGTCATCCTCACGAAGCTGGACGGTGACACACGCGGCGGCGCCGCCATCTCTATCAAGGCAGTGGTCAGCAAGCCTATCAAGTTTGTGGGCACAGGCGAGAAGCTTGAGGATCTTCAGGAGTTTGAGCCTGAGGGGATGGCAAGCCGTATTCTTGGCCAGGGCGATATCATGGAGCTTGTGAAGCGTGTCCAGAATGTGTATGATGAGGATGAGGCCCGCAAGCTTGAGGAGAAGATACGTCAGAATAAATTCGATTTCGAGGATTTCCGTGCTCAGATCGGACAGATAAAGAAGATGGGCAATCTCAAGAGCATCGCGGGTATGATCCCCGGTCTCGGCAAGGCCATTAAGGATATAGATATCCCGGATGATGCATTTAAGGGTATCGAGGCGATAATTGACTCAATGACCCCTTATGAGCGTCGCAATCCTGAGAAGATCAATGCTCAGCGTCGTCAGCGCATAGCAAAGGGTAGCGGCACTTCGCTTCAGGATGTCAACAGGCTGATGAAGCAATTTGAGGAGACACGCAAGATGATGCGTATGGCCACCGGCTCGGGTGGTCGCAAGATGATGCAGCAGATGCAGCAGATGCGCCAGATGCAGAAGATGCAGCGCGGACGTCGGTGATTATCGGTCGCTTTCGCAACCGGCTTGGAAAGCTTCGCGCTCTATGCTTGCCTCACCTCTCACCTCTCATCTCTCATCTCTCACCTCTCATCTCTCATCTCTCACCTCTCATCTCATGGCTCTTAGTTATAAAAATCGGGACCGCTGTTGGCGGTCCCGATTTTTTTGATTTATTCTTTTTATCAGAAGGGGAAGTTGATGCCTACGTTGACTTGGGCGTTGGAATTGAGGGGGAGACCCTGCTTGGCTAATTTGCCGAGTGTGTGGTCCATGCCTATGAAGAAGTTGAATCCGGTGACGTTGACGTTGGCGAGCCATCCGAATCCTACACCGTATGTGCCGGCGACGAAGTTGGCGGATGCGCTGAAGCATTTCACAGGCTGCACATTGGCGGAGAATCTGAATTCGGTGGTGGTAAACATGGAATTGAATGTGGTGGAGTTGACCATGCCGAATGTGAGGTTGCGGTAGTAGGGGAGTGTGTATTCAACGCCCCAGTTGAGAGTGGCTCTGAGAGCTCTTGTGCGTGTGCCGATGTCGCCTTTGTCCTCCATCTGATAGAGCATGGAGAGGTCGTCGCGGAGCGTGTCCCATGCGTCCTTGTCGGTATCTTCCGGCTTGATCTGGAAGATGTAGTCATTGGTGTTGACCTGCTGGATGCCGTTGGTGGTGGCGAGCTTTGTGCCGCTCCAGGAGATGAATCCGAGGTCGGTGAGCGCGAGTGAGAAGTCGAAGTCTCTCCATTTGTATGTGGCTCCGAGGTCGAATCCTATACCGAATCCGGTGACTCCGGCTCCGTCGAGGTTGACTCCGCTGACATATTCGCGGTTGGTATTGTCGTTGAAATCCTTCTTGTAAGAGGCCTGTCCCATGTTGAGATATATGTTGGCCTCGGACTGTCCGATCCATTCGTTCTCTCCGAGCTGCAGCGACAGCCTGTCGAGTCGTGCATCGAGGTTGGCGATACCGAAGAGGAGTTTGAATGCTGCGCCGGCCTTTAGTCCGGGGACCCACTTGGAGAGGTCTCTCTGGTGGTTGAACTGGAGCTGTGCGTATCCGGAAGCGTTGGCTCTGACATCGCTGATGTCGTAAGTCTGGTTGCTGATCCCCTCTTTGACGAGTGAGAAGAGTGATTTGGGCACTCCCACATTAGCGTCGACCACTCCGGAGAGGCTTACGATGTTCTGTCCTCCGAAGGCCTTGAAACCGACAGTGATGAGATCTATCTTGGATGATACTCCGATCTTGTTGCTGTTGCTGAGATTGGAGAGGACCTCACTTGCCGGGATATTGGGATTGGCAAAGAGGACGGTCTTGCCTCCATAATTATAGAGTATGTCCGAGACATGGAGATTGCCCTGCATGCCGATATTCATATTGGCGAGTACCGGCATACCGACGAAACCCTTGTTGCCCATATTGACCATGGCCGGATTCATCTCAAAGGAGTACATATAATTGTCGAGAAAATATCCCGAGTATGTATTTTGTGCGGCAGCTATGGTCGGAAGAGCGAATATGGCGGCCGCCGTGATGGATTTAATATATTTATTCATTGCTTGATGTTCTTGTCATTTGATTAATCGTCAAGGTTTTTTTCGAATGATCCGTCGACTGTGATTTTGAGGTTGTCAAGCTTGATGTTCATGTCCGGTGAGAGAGCAGGGACATCATCCGGCGAGTCATACTGTGTGTTCTGTACGCAGGAGGCCTCATAGTATATGCCATCAATATCGGTGATGAATTCATCATTTTCTGATGGTGTGATGTCAAGAGTGATTGGCGATGGTTCGGTGCCCGGTGCGATGGTGACTCCTGGGCAAACTCCTATGCGTTCTCCCTTCTTGTCGAGTGCGAATGCCTTGAGTGTGACAGTGACGGGAAGGTCAGAAAGCGCGTCAGCATTGACGGAGAGTTTTTTGATCTTGAGTCCGTCAAGGGTGTCGTCGCTCCATCCCTTGTCATCGCCTTTATATACGATTACCGAGCCGTCAGCCAATGCGAGAGGCGCATAGAAGAGATATTCTCCGGTGACTGGCGGTATGACTCCGAATGACGATGTCGCATTGGGTCGGAGCGGGAATCTGCGTGCCTTTCCTTTCATTATCGGCTCCTCAAACGAGACATTGATAGTGGAGGGTATGCCGTATCCGGTGTTTTCCGAACCGTATAGTACATTTGCGAGGTCCGTGTATGGTATTTTGTCAAGATAGTCAGCTTTGTCATAAGGAGCGACAGGCTGAAGAGTCTCGCCTTCCGGTGAGAGTGCGAAGTTAGTGACAAAAGGTGTGGCGGGGATATTGATAATTTCCGGCAGAGGATAATTGATGGAGCCTCTTGAGTGGTCGGCGGTAAGTGTCAGTCCTACTTTTCCTCCGAGTCCGTATTGTCCGCAGGTATTGTCTATTTTTACATAGAGCTGCGGGTTGGCTATTCTTATGCGAGTCTCATCTCCGGCAAAAACTTCGGGCATATCATCAAGATGCACAGGGTCGAAATTGAGTCCGTCAATATCGTAGTCGATATTGCCGGTGAATCGGGAGATGTTGAATGAGCCCAGGCTGTAGTAGATCTTGAAATCGAAGTTGGAGGGGAATAAGGATGCGTCGTCAGTGGTACACAGGATATCTCCCTTCTTGACCTCGATGATGAAGTCATAGTCAAACAAACCGTTTTGCGGTACGGCATTGAGATCAATTTTATTAGCTTCGATCTGCAATGTGGTGATATTTCTGAATTTTCCTTGAAAAAGTAACTAAATCTCCTGAGACTCGGTTTTCGGAGC
>CAYSJG010000071.1:0-8954 GCA_964431295.1 uncultured Sangeribacter sp.
GCATACTATGAGCTGTTGGATTCAATGGATGTCGCAATATTCGGACAGCGGCGTCAGGAAGCCGCCGGTAATATCAGCCAGCTTCTCCATAATGGGGTAAAAGTCTTTCTCCGCAATGATAATAATCTTTTGAAGTATTTCCGTGGAATGGGATATTTAGTCTATTCATTTGAGGATGACTTAAATGGAATGGAAGACCTTAAGGCCCTGACACTGGAGCAACAAGAGCATAACAGGGAGATGTTCATGAAAGGTCGTCTTTATTACGATGACTTCATGCCTCATCTTCTGGATGATTGAAATGCAATGAAGGATATCGCGATATATGGTGCAGGAGGCCTCGGTAGAGAAGTCGCGGCTTTCCTCAGGGGACTCAATTCCCATGACCCTCGCTGGAATATAATAGGATTCTTCGACGATGGCGTAGCAGCCGGAACAAAAGTGTCGGAATACGGAGAGGTACTTGGTAATCGTGACATGCTTAATAGCTGGCCGACGCCGCTGTCGGTGGCAATCTGCGTGGGGCGTCCCTCTACGATTAAGAAGGTAGTGGAGTCTATCACTAATCCTCTTGTGGACTATCCTAACCTCATATCTGACGATTATGATGTGCAGGAGAAGGAAACGTTCTGTATAGGCAAAGGGAATATCATCAAAGCTCACTGCACCTGCACTTGCAATGTCCATATCGGCGACTTCAATCTATTCAACGGGTCGGTGGTGCTGGGCCATGATGTGAGCATAGGCGATTACAACGTATTTATGGCCGGCGTGCGTATCTCAGGCGAGGTAAGCATCGGCGAGGGTAATCTCTTCGGCAGTATGTCGTTCGTCAAGCAATGCCTTAAAATAGGTGATGGTGTAATATTGTCGCCGCTTTCTCCGTTATTAACTAATCCGAAGGATGGGAATACATACATGGGTAATCCCGCACGAATACTCAAATTCTAAATCGCTCCATTCTCAATAACTAATACACTTATATAATATTACAAGATATGAATCTTCAGGAATTTATCGACAATTTCGCAGCTCAGATGGAGGATACGGATCCTGCTGAGATAAAAGCTGATACTGTATTCCGTGATCTCGATGAATGGTCATCATTGTCAGCTCTTTCGATTATCGCTATGGTTGACGAGGAATATGATGTCACTCTGAAGGGCGGCGATATGAAGAACGCTCGGACTGTTGAGGAACTTTACAACATAGTCCGGGAAAAGGCATAGACCTCAGGAAATCAAACCAGTGACATAGCAGTTAGAGATGGCATTTTTTAAGTTTAACGGTCTTCGAGTGGCAGGCTTGGCGAGTTGTGTGCCCGCCCGCATTGAGCCGACAATATCTACGAGTACTGCCTACAGCCGCGAGGCGTATATGGCCACTACCGGCATTTTGGAAAAGAGGTGGTCAGACCAGTTTACTGCTTCCGACCTGTGTCAGGCGGCGGCGGAGAGACTCATGGCTGATTTGCAATGGGAGAAGGACTCGATAGATGTCCTGGTTTTCGTGTCGCAGACTCCGGATTACATTCTTCCGGCGACATCGTGTGTGCTTCACGGTAAACTCGGCTTCAAGAAAGAATGCCTCTGTGAGGATGTGTCGCTCGGATGCTCAGGATGGGTATACGGCATGACAACAGCGTTGTCGCTGCTCCGTAACGGTATGAATTTGAGAAGGGCGCTCGTGCTTACAGGCGATGCGCGCAAGGCCGCTCCCGAGGAGCCGGACCAGCTTTTCGGATATGCAGGCACCGCTACTGCGATAGAGCTTGCGGAAAATGATGGCGTGGCTCCCATATATGCCGAAGTGGGTACTGACGGCACAGGCTTCGACGCCATCATCCGGCCCGAAGGGGGCACGCGCAATCCTATCAACGAGAATACTTTCAAGGTTGTGGAATGTGAGGACGGCAGAAAACGCCATGGAATGCAGACACGCATGAAGGGTATGGACGTCTTTGCGTTCGGCATCACGACTGCGCCTAAATCTATCAAAAAACTCGCGAAGCTCGCGGATTTCGACTATCATGATTATGATTATTTCGTATTTCATCAAGCGAACCGAAAGATGAACGAGACGATACGCACCAAGCTGAAACTTGAAGAGGAAAAGGTGCCTTACTCTATGACACATTTCGGCAATACCTCCTCGGCATCCATACCTTTGACCATCGTCACACAGCTGAAGGAGAAGCTCGCCGACAGATCCGCGAAGATCATAGGTTGCGGATTTGGTGTCGGACTATCGTGGGGCACAATGGCTTTCGAAGCGGACAATTTGGTAATACCTGATCTTGTTGAATTGAAAGATGCTTAATAATCCATACTCCTTAGAGGGCAAGACCATACTGGTGACCGGCGCCTCTTCCGGTATCGGCAGAGCTGTGGCGGTGGAATGCTCGAAGATGGGCGCTTCTGTCGTCATCACCGGACGCAATCGTGAACGTCTCGATGAGACGTTGTCGATGCTTGAGGGTGAGGGCCATATAAGCCTGGCGGCCGACCTTACTGCAGATGAGGAGCTGCAGGCGCTTGTGGAGAGCTGTCCGATACTGGACGGCGTGGCTCTGTGCGCAGGTATGGGGATGATGGTGCCCGTACAGTTTTCCTCCCGAAAAAAATTCATGGAGGTGTTCGACTCCAATTTCCTCTATCCGGTGGAGCTGATGCGTCTGCTGATAAAGAAGAAAAAGCTCGCTCAGGGAGCCTCCATAGTGGCAATATCCTCAATGGGAGGCACGCATTTCTATACGGTAGGCAATGGCATATACGGCGCTTCCAAGGCCGCTCTTGATTCCTTTATGAAATTTGCGGCAAGAGAGTTTGCTCCGAAAGGGATAAGGGTCAACACGGTGTTGCCCGCCATGATCGATACTCCGCTGATTCATCGCGGAGCTGTCTCCGATGAGGAGCATGAAGCCGATGCGGCCACATACCCGCTCAAGCGCTACGGCAAGCCTGAAGAGGTGGCATACGCCATCATCTATCTTCTGAGTGACGCTGCGGCATGGGTCACAGGCACAAGTCTTGTGATCGACGGGGGGAAGAGTCTTGTCTGAGTATAATGGAGATGGGGATAAAAATTAGAGAACGTAATGATACTGAAAGATAAAGTATGCGTCGTGACAGGCGCGGCGCAGGGTATCGGCAAGGCTATCGCGCAGACGCTTCTTGACGAGGGCGCCGTGGTATACGGCTGTGATCTGCGCGAGGGCTCCATGGACGAGTCCGCAGCTGCCTGCGACCGCTTTCATGCGCTTTATTTCAACGTGGCCGACGCTCCGGCCGCCAAGAGCGCGATGATGCAGGTCAAGAAGGAGCAGGGACGCATAGATGTGCTTGTCAACAATGCCGGTGTAGTCTTCAATAAGAAGATAGGGATGATCGTGCGCGAGGAGACGGAACTGATGTTTCGCGTCAACGTCATCGCCGTCATCGAGCTTACACAGCTTGTCAGCCGCATAATGGCGCGTACGGGCGGCGGCTCGATAGTCAATATCGCTTCGGTCACGGCGGTGCTCGGGAGCGCAGGACAATCGGCTTACAGCGCCACCAAGGGGGCGATCATAGCTTTCACAAAATCTTCCGCCAAGGAGCTGGCGCCGATAGGTGTGCGCGTCAACGCTGTGGCTCCCGGTATAGTGAAGACGGAGCGTTTCGAAGAGCTTTACGAGGCTTCCGGCGACAAAATCGACGCCCGTATAGGGCGTATAGCTCTCGGACGGCTCGGTGCACCGGAGGATATCGCCAAGGCTGTGGCCTTCCTCGCCTCCGACAATGCCTCCTACATCTCCGGGCAGATACTCGGAGTGGACGGCTGCGCATCCATCTGACACGCTCTGAGAGTGTGTGCTAAGGATCTGCAAATTTTAATTGAACTCTTATAAGGATGCTTCTTGATATAGACAGACTGAACCCCGAGGCTCTCGCGGCCAAGGATTCTCGTGGCGACTCGCTGACTTACGGCGAGATCATCGCGCTTGGCGCCCGGTTGCGCGATGCGCTTCCGCAGCGTTCGCTGATGTTTATACTGACAGAGAATACTGTTGGCGGCATAGCATGGGTGATAGCCTCGATGATAGCCGGACACGTGCCTCTGGTGCTCAATGCGCACACGGAGGATACACTGCTGCGCAATCTTCTTGACAACTATCGTCCGCAGTATATATGTCGCCCCGATGACATCGCCGCATTGCCTGACGAGGAGGAGACCGCAGAGGTCGGATACGGATATACGCTCGCGGCTACCGGCAATCCAGCCGCCAAATTGCATCCCGAACTGAGCCACCTGCTGCCGACTTCCGGTTCCACCGGCAGTCCGAAGCTTGTGCGCCACAAGTATGATAATATCGAGGCCGCCGGTCTGAATATCAGCACATTCTTCAGGCTTACTCCCGAGGACCGTCCGCTTATGGTTCTCCCGCTATATTACACCATGGGTCTCTCCATGGTGTTCAGTCATTTCAAGGCCGGAGCCACCGTGCTCATCACCGATCTGAAGATGACGGACCTCGGTTTCTGGAAATTTCTCAAGGAGGAGGGTGCCACAAGTTTTACAGGCGTGCCTTTCAGCTATGAGGTGCTCGACAAGATGCGCTTCACGCGCATGAAGCTCCCCGCGCTGACTCTGCTGACGCAGGGTGGCGGCAAAATGCCCTCTGAGCTGAATCTAAAATTTGCAGAATATTGTCGCGACAACGGGAAGCGGTGGGTGGCCACTTACGGTCAGTCCGAAGGTACAGCACGCATGGCGTGGCTGCCGGAGGAGTATGCCATCTCCAAGATGGGCAGCATAGGTATTGCGGTGCCCAACGGCGAGCTCTCGCTGCGTGACGCCGACGGAAAGGAGATCAAGGAGTCGCCGGCCACGGGAGAGATGTGTTACCGAGGCGGGAATGTCACCATGGGTTATGCCCGCAGCCGCGAGGATCTCGCTCTCGGGGATGAGCGTCACGGCTTTCTCCCCACGGGTGACATAGCTTATCGCGATGAGGATGGCTTCTACTTCATCAAGGGGCGTATGGGACGCTTCCTGAAGCTCTTCGGCAACCGCATAGGTCTCGACGAGTGCGAGCAGATACTGCGCGGAGCATTGAGCTGCGAATGCGCCTGCACGGGCACCGACGAGAAGATGGTGGTCTATATCACCGATGCAGCGCAGGAGCATGCGGCTCTCGAGGCAATCCTCAAGGCCACTAAACTGCCGGCGACGGTGGTGGAGACAAGAGTAATCGGCACGCTTCCCAAAAATGAGGCCGGGAAGATACTTTATGCCAAATTAGATAAATAAATTTTGATTATGAGCAATATAGATACATACAAGGGATTTTTCACCGAGGTCTTCGGTGTGGAGGCCGACAAGCTCGGCAGTGATTTCTGCAAGGATAATGTGGCAGACTGGGATTCGGTGCATCAGCTGAATCTCGTGTCGCTGGCCGAAGAGGCCTTCGACATCATGCTCGACCCGGAGGATATCATGGGCTTCACATCTTATGACAAGGGGCTGGAGATACTCCGCTCACAGGGAGTAGAGATTTGATCCTGAATTTGGCTAAAATATCTAAAATAGCTAAGATATCTAAGATAGCTATGATAGCTATTATAGCGACAGCATAATCCCGATAATATGGCAAAGTGGAGAATAAAGAATGTGCGCATGGCCGGTGTGTCGGCGTGTGTGCCTGAGAATACGGTGGCTACGGAGGATATACCTCTGATGTCGGCTGAGGAGGCTGAGGTGTTTAACAAGACGGTGGGTATCCGCCGTCGTCATCTGGCTCCGGACGATGTTACTGCTTCCGATATGTGTCAGAAGGCCGGCGAGAAACTTCTGGAGGAGCTCGGCTGGGAGAAGGAGAGCGTAGATGTGCTCATCTTCGAGTCAGTGACCGGTGATTATAAGACGCCTCCCACATCCTGTCTGCTTCAGGAGCGCATGGGGCTGCCGGACACTACTTTCTGTCTCGATATGCCTATGGGCTGCTGCGGATGCCTCTATGCCATCACCGTGGGCAGCAATCTGCTGACTTCCGGCAATGTGAAGCGCGCTCTGCTGCTTATCGGCGACACTGCCCTCCGCATGGGCAGCATGAACGACAAGAGCCGTGTGCCTCTCTTCGGCGACTGCGGTACTGCCGTGGCGCTGGAGTATGATCCTCAGGCGCCGGAGATAGTCGTGGACTTCCACACCTTCGGCAAGGGCTACAAGGCTCTGATGACGCCTCACGGCGGTTTCCGCCATCCGGCCACTCCCGAAAGCTTCATAGAGGAGGATTTCGGCAACGGTATCAGGCGAGCTCCCATCCATACGCTCATCAACGGCATGGATGTCTTCTCATTCGCCATCTCAAAGCCGCCGAAGTCCGTGGAGCATTTCATGGCCGAGGAGGGGATAGACCGCGACAATGACATCGACTACTATCTGATACACCAGGCCAACAAGATGATCGTGGACCGGGTGGTGAAGAAGCTGAAGCTGCCTCTCGCCAAGGTCCCGTACAATCTCGAGGAGTACGGCAATCTCGGAGGTGCCTCCATACCGTCGCTGATGGTGACGCGTCTGCGCGATCAGCTGACCGCCGGTCAGACACGTCTGCTGATGTCCTCCTTCGGACTCGGACTGTCCTGGGCCACCATGACGGCTGCCCCGGGTCCCATGGTCATCCCCGAGGTGCAGTATATTTAAGGATTCCGGGATTTGCTTAGAGGATTCCGGATTTTACTGTCCGTTTTTTCAGAATTACCGTAGTGATATGGGGCTTTATAGAAATTATTTGAAGCGCGGGCTCGACATTGTGGTGTCGGGCAGTGCGCTTCTGGTGCTGTCGCTGCCTTTGGCGGTGCTGACCGTATGGCTGCATTTCGCCAACAAGGGGGCCGGCGCCTTTTTTCATCAGGAGCGTCCCGGCAAGGACGGCAAGATTTTCAAGGTCGTCAAGTTCAAGACCATGAACGATGCCCGTGATGCGGAGGGGAAACTGCTGCCGGACCGTGAGCGGCTCACCAAGGCAGGCCGTTTTGTTCGCTCTACTTCGCTCGACGAGCTGCCGCAGCTCTGGAATGTGTTCAAGGGGGATATGTCGCTGATAGGTCCGAGGCCGCTGCTGGTGAAATATCTGCCGCTATATACTCCCGAGCAGATGCGGCGCCACGAGGTGCGTCCCGGCATCACAGGCTGGGCGCAGGTGCATGGCCGCAACGCTATCTCCTGGCAGAAGAAATTCGAGCTTGATGTATGGTATGTGGACCATCTCTCTTTCGCCACCGACCTGAAGGTGCTGCTAACCACTGTCAAGAAGGTGCTCGTGCGCGAAGGTATCTCGCAGGAGGGACAGGCCACGGTCGAGCCTTTCAACGGACACAATTGATAGCCGGGGCTTGCGCCTCTTTTCAGCTCTTCGCGCTGAATACGCAACCTTGCTTACGCTCTGAAATCGGCCATCATCTTCACCTCGGTCCACTCTGCTCTCTCTGCTCTCAGGTTTCAGCTCTCTCATCTTTCGACTCAATATGCGGGTCCGTCGGATAGTCAATACTGTCTTTACTTCCAATACCTACGTGGTGCGCGAAGGTATGGAGGCGGTCATTGTGGATATAGGGGATGTGGAGCCGGTGAAGCGTTATCTTGACAGCCGACGTCTCGCTCCTCGGGCTCTCCTTGTGACGCATACTCATTATGACCATATCTATGGTATCCGCGCTCTTATGGAGATGTATCCGGAGCTGCCGGTGTATACTTCGGCTTTTGGCAAGACAGCTTTTGCCCGGCCAAACTGGAATTTCTCCCGTTATCATGATGACCCGATATCGGTGGAGAGCGACAATCTGGTGGCTGTGGGGGAGGGGGTGCTCTCTCTGTTCGGGGAGGTCACTGCGCGGGTGATACCCACGCCGGGTCACGACAAGAGCTGTCTGAGCTATATCATCTCCTCGAACGAAGCGCCGGAGGGTCTGCTTTTCAGCGGCGACAGCTATATCCCCGGCATTAAGACGGTGGCTACATTTCCTAATAGCGACAAGGGGGATGCGGCCGCGAGCGAGGCCCTGCTGCGGGAGCTTGCTTCCCGGCATGCGATATATCCCGGACACGGGCCGCATGCTTAGGCCGCATGCTTAGGCCGCATAGTTAGGCCGGCTGGCGGGATCGGCTTGCGGGGCTGGCCGGCGGGGCTGGCCGGCGGGATCGCCCGTGCACGGGCGATAACTGAACAATACAGCTCTTTATGCTGCTCTTTGTGCAGCTCTTTATATTTCATTTTTTTATAATAGATTTTATCGCTTTTGCGTTATTTATATATAGGAGCCTTTGTTATTGATTTTTTTTCTTGATTTTTTGCAGGGGCTTTCCAAATTTTTAATTGAATGAGAAAGGATAGGATATTGCTGTGTCTGGCCCACATGGGCGGACGCGAGCTGGATTATATCAAGGAGGCTTTTGCCGACAATTGGGTAGTGCCTCTTGGACCTAACGTCAATGGCTTTGAGGAGGATCTTGAGAAATTTGTAAATCATCGCGAAGGGGCTTCCGAGCTTGACAAGTCAGTGGTATGCCTCAGCGCGGGCACTGCCGCCGTGCATCTCGCGCTTATAGTCAACGGTGTCGGCCCCGGTGATGAGGTGCTGGTGCAGTCGTTTACATTCTGTGCCTCGAGCCATCCGGTGGTCTATCTTGGCGCCACTCCGGTGTTTGTGGATTCGGAGCGCGATTCCTGGAATATGGATCCGGAGCTGCTTGAAGAGGCAATCAAGGACCGCATCGCCAAGACGGGTAAGACGCCCAAGGCCATTATCCCTGTGGCGCTGTACGGCATGCCTTATCGCATAGACCGCATCATGGAGATTGCCGACCGTTACGGCATACCCGTTATAGAGGATGCCGCGGAGGGTTTCGGCTCGCGCTATGAGGGACAGGTGCTCGGTACATTCGGCCAGTATGGCGTGCTCTCCTTCAAC
>CAYSJG010000072.1:0-8885 GCA_964431295.1 uncultured Sangeribacter sp.
TGCGATAGACCGGCACGACTTAACTTTGCAAAGTGAAATATCATAGCGTGTTCCGAGCGTGTTTACAAGTAAATTCCTCAAAACGTCTCGGCAAAATCATAACCCTCGTAACCTGAAAGGCATATTTGATGGCGAACGCCGACCGCTTACCCAAATGCAATCAGCACCGTGTAATCACTCACGGCCAGAGCGGAACACCTCAGACAGTGTAATCGCCTTTGGCGCTTCGCTGACGAAGAACGCCGGACGATCAAGCCCAGGGGAAAATCGCTCAATGTACGAGTCGACGAAACAACAATGCAGGGCAGCAACTGATAAATCCTCCCTCAAAGGACATCAAAGCACGGTAAACTTCCAAACCTCGCGAATATCGCCTTGCGGCGATTTCCATATAAAAGAAAGTCCCCTCGAGGATGTCGAGAGGACCTGCTTATAAAACTGAATATTATGCCAATTGTGTCAGAAAGCGAGGACAGCACGCACGTAGTCGGTGTCGTCCTTATCGTAGGCGTTGCCGTCGCCACTGGAGAAGTCCACGTCCCACGCGTAGTACGGGCTGTCCGAATACTCAGTGGACGACCAATAATACCAACTTGTACTGAACCATTTTATCTTGTCCCTATAGCTACAATCAGTCGGGGTACAGTTTTTTACTTCAACTGACCACATGAGGGCAGAAACCAACCGCTGGTGTTGCTCGGAGCTGCCAGCGGTTGCAGCCAGTCATACTTTCCGTTGGCATCGTTGCCGTCCTTGTCAAGCGTCCGGTTGCCGTAGGTCTCGCAGGCAAGGGCGGCAGGAAAATGTTTCATTTCCCAACCTGCTTTTTTATTTTCATCCTTGTTGACAAATTCACGGAATTTCAGGCTGTTGGAATACCCTTGCCAATCACTCGTTAAGGTGGAGGTTCCTACCACTTGGTTATATTCATTTTTCGGACCGTATTCCCAGCGGAGATGGTCAGAACTGCCGTCATGCACATCCGTCAGGGCAACGGCATAGCCGTGGCATTTCGCTTCTCCGATACCGGTGTCGGAATAATCAGACTCGTCACTTTCATGCTGCCCGACATGGAACACGATACCGATGCACTCGCTGCCCGGTGTTTCCGTTCCGGGGATGATATACCACGTATTGCTGCTATTCTTGCAGAAGTAGTCGCCCTGCTGCAAAGTGTGTTCTATTTCAATTGTCGGTGCGTCTCCGTCCACAGTATAGGTCTTGTATGAGCCTGCGCTGATATTGTTCGGGGTGATGGTGAACTCTTTCTTGCCATCGGCATAGCTGCCGGTGAGGGTTGTAGCCGTGCCGCTTGTGGGGTTCACGAGGTAACGGTATGTGCCGTCCGTATTGCGATAGGGCTTGGCATTTCCACCGAAATCGGCTGTGGTAGTAGCCTCATAGTCCGGAATGGAGGTGTCGGTGAACTTATACACCGTCTTAGGCATCTCGATGACGGCGAGTGCCATGCGGTGGGTCATGGAGAAGGTGAGCGACAGCTTGCCGTCAGCTCTTGTCGACGTACCGGTGGCGGTCATAAGGTCGGAGGCGGTGTAACCTGTGGCATAGTCGCTTTGGTCGGCGGCAGGTTGCCAACTGCTGACAAGCGGGGCGAAGAAGCCTTCGGCGTCAGTGGCGGAAGCATCGGTTTTGCCGCTCATTTCCGATTGATAGGGATAGTATAGGAAATATTCCTCGCCCTGTAATCCGCCGGCAAGAGTAGTTTCAGGTTGCCATGTGAGGGTACCTTCCTGTTCGGTAGCCGTCAGTTTGATATTTCCGCCGACAACGACTCCGTTTCTCACGATGTAGAGTCCACAGGCGTCACCGGCGGTGAACTCGGTGCGGTAGCCATTCTCGGCGGCGCGGCTGCCACCGGAGAAACCGTCGTCGGTCACACTGATTGTTACTGACTGCGGATCAATGACAGGCAGCGGCTCTTCCTGCTGCGAGCAGGAAGTAAACAGGAGCGCCGCCATCAAAAGGATTTGTATGATGTTTTGTTTCATTATCGTAGTTAGATAAATAATTTAAACTGACAAATGGGTCAGAAAGCCAAGACCGGGCGCACGTATCTGAAGCTGCCGTCTTTATCGCCGCCGTCCACGTGGCCGTCGCGCACATTCACATAGAGAGCAATCTCCGCCGAACCGCTGAAGGGCTCTGAAGAGGACCAGTACCAATCAGCCTTTAAGTTCTCAGCCCCGGGTTTGGGACCAAACAGGGAAGAACTGTTTTGGTAAATCTTCCACATCTGGCCGATGGATGGCAAAAACCAGCCGCTGCTATTATCTGGTGATTTGACTTTGTTTTATAATCAACAACGGCATAATAGGTGGCGGGATAACCGACATCATTTGTGGCATTCAAATTGTCCTTGCCTCCGGCGGTGGTGATGATTGTCTGTGTCCAGGCGTAGCCGCTCCAGTCGATGTCGGGAGTCCCATAATTGTCTAGTTTGTTTCCGCCTCCGTCCGTGGGGTAGCATCCTAACTCTGTTTCATAAACGCCCCACATACAATAACCGCTTGTGGCATCCTTAAGGGATACGGCATAGCCGTGGCATTTCTGTTGTCCGATACCGGTAGAGGAGTAGTCAGAGCCATCGTTTTCGTGTTGTCCTGCATGGAACACGATACCAATAACGGTCTTGTCGCTCTCCGGCTGCGGTATGGCTTCTGCCCATTCCATCGAGCCGTCGGCATAGAGCTTGCGCAGACCGCCGTCGCTCCATGTGCCGTCGGAGTAGTAATAGTCACCAAGTTTCAAAACATCGGCTTCGTATGTGGTATAACTTGTCACATTCTCGCTCCCGCCGTTGGTCCATTCACCTCCAGTGGCAACGGTCACTTCGATACCGTCGGCTTTCACGGTGATCGTGTAGCTTCGGCAGTAACCGCCTTGAAGACTACCTTCTCCCGCCGAGGGTGTATATACGAAATCATTGCCGCTGATGCTTACCTTGATGAGCGGGTTGCCGCTCATATTCTGCGGCACCATCACTGCCGAGCCGCTATGGGCTGCGGCATCGTGGCAAGGGCTGATTTCGTCGGTCTGTGAGGCTGCTGAGCTTGTAATCTTGCCGCCGCTTACAGTTACCGACTTCTCGCCGAAAAGAGTTATAGAGGCTGCTGCGAGTTCAGCATCGGTAATGCCGTCGCCCTTGGCGAGCGTATAGCTCACCTTTGACATCTGATGGCTGAAAGTGAGGCTGACGGGGGAGGCGTAGCTTCCCTCGGTCTCGGCGTAGAGGAAATCGAAAGCGGCATAGCCGGTTGACTGGTCGGAGATGTCGTAAGTCTGCTCGCTGTTGGCAAAAGGATACCAAGCCTTGACAGTTGCCTTGGCGGTATTCTGCCAATAATAGGGAGTATCGGAGGCAGTCGCATTACCGGTGGCATCCATAGTATACTTGCCGGTGTAGTCGCCGATGTTTACGGCTATCTCCTCGCCGCCCAGCCAGGAGTCCTTGCCTGCGGCGCGGCTCTGCAGTGAACCGACAGAGGCCATGAGCTGTAGCGGATACTTACCGTCGGGGAGCTGTCCGCCGCCGGGTTCATCGCTGCTGCAGGCTGTCAGAGCGAGTGCTGCCGCAGTCATATAAATGATATGTTTCGGTTTCATTTTTTGATATTTAATTTGTGCCACCGGCGGGTGCGACCCCGCCCGTTTGCACCTTAAAGGTTGCTTACTCCGCGCTTAACGCTGCCGCACGGGATGGCTGTGGGTTGGGGATCAGAATGCGAGGATACAACGTACTCTTAATTTGGACGAGGCTTTATAGTCATATATCAGTCCAAGCCCGTTATTGTTTTTGTTGTAGAAATAGATTCCACATGGAAAGTCAGCACTATATTCATCGCTTGACCAATAATAATAGCTGTAGTCAAATCTCGATGCACCGGGTATCTTGTTCATGTAAGTATTGAGGTTTGCGGCAGTTGTTGCAGCCGCTTTATCAATCCTTATCATGGATTCCGAGGTATCATTCTTATATGCTGACAAATCTACACCTCCAAAATTAGTGAGGATATCCCACCATTGACCCATAGAGGGAATGAACCATCCCGTAGTGTTTGCCGGAGCTGCATATTTGCTGGATTCGTTGGCAGACGTTCCGTATACACTTGCATAATAAAAGGCGGGATACGATGCTTCGAGTGCATCGGCCTTATTACTAATTATCCATTGCGTTTCGGCATAACCGTCAACGTTATCATACATCTTTTTCAGGTTGTCGGTGTTTGCGAGTCCCGTCTCATCGACACCTTTGACACCCCAATAACAGCCTGTGGAGGCATCGGTGAGCGCCATGACGAGGCCGTGAGAAGTGCCGCCAAGAGCAGATTTTGCAGCTGCACCTATACGGTCTGCATCTATGCTGAAAACCACTCCAATGCAACCGGTCCGTTGCTCGTCGTTCAATTCTGCATCTTTGTCAACGAGTGAGCCATCTTTCATATAGAAATCCCCAACAGCTGCCTGTACTGCAGTCTTGTTCCCAAGCGGCAGTGGCATCGTGGCATCACCGGTATTGTTGCCGCCATCGCCCCAGGAGTTAATGGCGCAGTTGCTAACCGTCAGGCCGGTTTTCCTCACGGTGATGGTATAAGTGTAGCTCATCCCAGATGCGAGTGCCGGAGTGAGGTCGCAGGTGTAGAGCTGATCTGCAATGGTAGCTTTGAGAGTGAGGGTGGCAACGTTCTGCGGATAGAGAATCATGCTGTATGTGCGAACGCCGTCGGCGTCTGCGGCAGTAGCAGTGATAGCCCAGTCGTCGGTCGCATTGCCTGTAGCTGTGGCTTCGCCGGTAGCGGTGTTGAATGTTCCGCTGTGTTTGATGCCGCTGATGGTGTAAGTGCCGGAGGTGACATCTCTGGCTGTAAAACCGCTGTTAGCGTCGGTCTTGATATTGACAATCAGGCGTGTCATCTTGTGGCTGAATGCGGCATCGCCGGTGAAATTCAGCTGCGGCGCGGCATAGTTGGCCTTGGCACTGGATGCAAAGAGGAAGTCAAATTGTTTCTGTTCGGCCTGATTCTCGGTTGTGACATTGCTGATAATCCCTGCGGCAGTTTTTTCATCACCTGTAAAGGGATAGTATGCGGAGAAAGTCACATCCTGCGTATCCTGGAAGAAGATACCTGTGGCAGCTCCGCCGTCATGAGTAAACGAGCCGTCGCCGGTGGTGACATACTTCATGTTGGCATAGCTCGTTTTGCCGGTCGAGGTGGTGGAGATGCCGATGGCGTCGCCGTTATCCCACGTTGTGCCGGCAGCACGGCTGCGCACACCCTCGATGTCGGCGCTCACCTGTGCGGCAACGGATCCGTCAAAGTCTCCCTGCGCGGGTTCATCGCTGCTGCATGCTGTCAGCACAAGGGCTGCCGTTGCGTAAAAGAATATCTTTTTCTTCATGTTTGTCGATTATTACATTTCGGCGTTGATCTCACCGTTATTGACATCTGTCCAGTTGGTGATGGTAGAGCCGACGACGGTCATGCCTGTCTTGTTGATCTTGATGGTATAGTTATAGTTGCTTCCGGATGCGAGCTTATTGTCCTTGACGGGCAGCACGCAGTTGTATGTTTCTCCGTCGAGTACAACGGCGAGAGTGACACTGTTGGCGGTAACTTCCTGCGGATAGAGGATTACGGGAACGACAGCGTTGCCATTGGTCACCCCACTTGTTGGGATTGTAAGATTCTCTGCAGCCTCGGCAGTTGCAACAGCGGTGCCGTCAGCGGTGTTGAATGTGCCCTCGTGTTTAAGTCCGCCGATAGTATAAGCAGTAATATCGGATACGTCAGTGTCGTCGCCGTTCTTGAACGTCAGGGTCAGCTTGCTCATCTTGTGAGCGAAAGTGAAGTTGATGTCGTGGTTCTGACGGCTGCCTGTGGCCTGTGCCCAGAGATAATCGACAGAGGGCTGAGCGGCTGCGGTCTGATTGACGGCGCGGGTGTTGCCTGAAATCACACCTGCGGCGGTGCCTTCAGTCCCGGCAAAAGGATAGTAGGCGGTGAAGGTAACGTTAACGCTGTTTTTCTGGAAGTAGATGGGGTTGCCGGTAAACGAGCCGGTGGCCGGATTGCCGACGGTGTACTCCATGTTGACATATTCCTTGGTATTGCCCGTAGTGGTGATACCGATTTTGTCGCCGGCGGCCCAGCTTGTGTTGGCAGCGCGCGACTGAACTTCGCCGATCTGTGCGGTGATTGTTGCCACATCCGACTCCGCGGGTGCAGCGGGTTCGTTGTCATTGCTGCAGGCAGTCAGCGCGAGGGCTGCAGCTGTATAAAGAAATATCTTTTTCATGATGGTAATAATCAGTTTGATTGAAGATTAGTCTGCGTCAAATTCGCCGCCGTCAACCTCGTTCCATGGCTGAATAGTGCAACCGTTGACAGTGATAGAAGTTTTGTTGAGGGTTACGGAGAGGTTATACTGGCGACCTGCAACCCACTCGTTCTTGGCAGTTGCATCAACTTTGGCGTTGGCGGCAGTGAAGTCAAGGTCTGCGCTGAAACTCTGCATACCTGTGAGAGTCGCAGTGAAAGGCAGTGCGGCGTCAAACTCCTGCGGGAAGAATATCAGTGTGTATGTTACGGTTTCAGCGGCATCGTCAGACTTCAAAGGTGCGTTGTGGTCGGCTGTGGCGGCGTTGGCGAAGTCGAAAGTGGCGGCGTCGCCGGTTGCGGCGGCTGTGCCGTCAACCACATTGAATGAGCCTTCATGCTTGAAGCCATCGAGCGAGAGAACAGCAGCCTTGACCTCGTCAAAGCTTACATCAGCGCCTTTCTTGATGGTGATGTTGACCTTCGCCATCTTATGGGCAAAGCTGAATGCCACGTTGGGTGTTGCTTTTTTACCTTTGGCTTGTGCCCAAAGGAAGTCGAACTGTTTCTGATTGGCCTGATTCCATGTGTCAGCACCGTATGAGGCAGTGCTTGCGGCATAGGGATAATAGGCGGTGAAAGTCACCTCGTTATTATCCTGATAGTAGATCTCGGTTCCGGGAGTAGTGACGGTGAAATTGCCGTCGCCGGTGGTGGTGTAGCTTATGTTGGTGTATGCTTTGCCACCTGTTGTGCAAGAGATGCCGATTGCATCGTTGGCTTCCCAAGAGGTGTCGAAAGCTCTCGACTGTTTTTCCCCGATAGTTGCATAGAAACGGGGAGCATCGGAACTGCCCGGAGTTTCGGGCCCGTCGCTCTCGCTGCTGCAAGATGCCAGCGCGAGTGTCGCAGACAGTGCTGCGAATAAGAGTTGTTTTTTCATTGTTGTGAAATGTATTATTTTGATTGAATTTTATTTTTTTCAGAAAGCATCAACGTTCCAGTCGTCGAGTTGCCGCCAGTCTTTTATTGTTGCGGTTACTCCTGCCTGGGATGGAGTGGTTATCATGGAGCCGCCAAGATTAAGAGGCACCGTTTTTCTGCCGTTGAAATCGGAGAGAGCTTGCGACAAGTCGCTCTCGAAAGTGAGCGGCTGCGGGTTGCCGTCGGCAAATGTAACAGTGCCGGTAAGCTTTTGCGCAGTTCCGGCGATGCCAAGCATCCGAATGGTAGTGGCCCACTCGTTGCCCTCCTTGCTTTTGCGGAAAACGAGTTTTATGCTTGTAGGCGAACTATGTTCGCCGGTCACAAAATCAATGGTTTCGGCTATTCCACCGAGGGAGGCTTCAATACCCGTAATACGTTCGGCTGCATCGCCCGAAGGCTTGATTACAACCGACAGTTGACGCACCTGCTGCTGCAGGGGGGCAGTGAAAGCGTGGTCGCGGTCCATGAGGATGGTTACTTTCTGAGCGTGGGTGTGAAACCAGCCGAGCTGACCGTCAGCGTAAGATGCTGTGGCCGTGTTGCCGCTGACGGTGATGCCATCGGCGGGATTCCATGCCAAGAGAGTATATGTACCCGGAGTAAAGAGATAATCCGGTTTGTGAACTGTTCCTGTTTCCTCTCCTGTATAGTCGCCGATTGCTACATTCCATTTTTCGGGGACATCAACGCCTTCGCCGCGGGCCGACCAGTCGGCTGTGACAGTTATTTTGCCGTGCTGCGGATGGGGGGTGTCGTAAAGATCATCCTTGACACAGGATGAAAGAATCAGGGCGGTGGCTGCCGCAAACAGTGTTATGCTCTTATTTATATTTCTGATGTTCATACGGCAGCTGATTAAAAGATGTTCCAGACGAGGCTTACTCCGGCATTGATCGGGCCGAACCAATTTTTGCGTTCGTGACCGGAGCGGACGCGCACACCGTCAATCACATTATATTTATCGTAGGTTGCGTGGAGATAGCCTACCCCGAGCGAGAAGTCGAGGCTTAGGGCGCGGTTAAGAGGCAACTGGTAGCCGCCGGTTATTCCGCAGCCGTTGATATTGCCCTGCTTGCCGGTTTCGCTGAATTTATAATTGAAAGCACCGGCTTTATACATCGCGCCGACATATCCGCGGCGCTCCCGTCCAAGATACCAGCGCACCTCGGGAGCAATCTCGCGCAGGGCGTAGCGGCGGTTTTTGTCGTCCCAACTCCACGAAGTCCATGAACCGTTGACCACTATGCCTATATTGCGATTGATGCGCCACTCTATGCCGATGTCGGGCGTAAGGGTCGCCCAACGCAGTAGATTGGCTCGGACTGACAAACAGTAATTCTCTGTCGATGCTGAACCGGTTACCTTTAGGGAGTCAGTCGGCTGTTGCGCTGCAAGCGGAAGCGCGGCCAAAAGCATCAAAAGCATTAAGCCTGTGCGTTTAAGCCTCTCTGCAAGAAATATTTTAGTTGTTATTGTCATGTTTCGGGTCAGCGGATTTTTCCGGTGGGCGGGAGAGAGTATCAAGAGTATAGTGTGGCCAGTCTGAACATAAAGAACTTGATG
>CAYSJG010000073.1:0-8771 GCA_964431295.1 uncultured Sangeribacter sp.
ATGCTCCTTCTTCAACTTGCTGACCTGCATCAAAAATCGGTCGCCCCTGCGTTAATATTTTTTGAGGGATGGGGTCTTATATTTGGTGACATAATGGAAGTCATAAATACAGATATAGATGGGGTGGTGATATTGCGTCCGAAGGTGTTTACGGATGCAAGAGGTTACTTTTTTGAATCTTTTTCGCAGCGCGAGTTTGACAGGAATGTGTGTCCGGTGACTTTCGTACAGGACAATCAGAGCTGTTCGACGCGTGGTGTGATACGCGGTCTGCATTTCCAGCGTCCTCCCTTTGCGCAGGCAAAGCTGGTGACGTGTGTGAAGGGCGCGGTGCTTGACGTCGCGGTGGATATACGTCGTGGCTCTCCCACTTACGGCAAGCATATCGCCGTGGAACTTAATGAGGAGAATAAGTTACAGTTTTTTCTGCCGCGAGGGTTTGCCCATGGTTTCGCGGTATTGAGCGATGTGGCTGTATTCCAGTATAAATGCGATAATTATTATGCGCCTGAGGCTGACGGTGGTATTTCGATACTCGATGATACTCTGGGGATAGACTGGGGGATTAATCCGAGGCAGGCGATCCTCAGTGAGAAGGATCAGCGTCAGCCGCTTTTTAAGGATTTTGATACACCATTTGAATATCAAGGATGAAGATCTTAGTGACAGGAGGCAACGGTCAGCTCGGTCGTTCGATAGCGGCAGCTGCGGCCGGGTCGCCTGATGAATATATATATACGGATGTCGCCGAACTGGACATTACCGACCGTGAGCAGGTGGAGAAGTATGTGGCTTCTGCTGCTCCGGATGTGATAGTCAATTGCGCGGCATACACCAATGTGGATGCAGCTGAAGATGACCGCGATCTTGCCGGGCGTCTTAACGGTGATGCCGCGGGATATCTCGCGCAGGCCGCTGTAAAGTCAGGTGCGTATCTTATACATATCTCTACGGACTATGTGTTTGGCGGGGATCTTCTTAACACTCCTATCGCGGAGGATGCCGCAGAGGCGCCTCTCGGAGTGTATGGCGTGACGAAGCTTGACGGCGAGCGCGCGGTGGCCGCTTCCGGTGTCAAGGCAATCGTGATCCGCACAGCATGGCTCTACAGTGAATACGGCAAAAATTTCCTGAAGACGATGCGCCGTCTCACCTCGGAGCGTCCTGAAGTGCGTGTGGTGGTGGATCAGGTAGGTTCGCCGACTTATGCCGGCGATCTCGCGCAAGCCATCGTGGGTATAATCAGCCGCCGTCAGCTCGAGGGGCATGAGGGCACTTATCATTACTCCAACGAGGGTGTGTGCTCTTGGTATGACTTTGCCACCTGCATCGCACGTGTCAACGGATCGCCGGCCAAGGTCCTCCCCTGCCGCAGCAGCGAATATCCCTCTAAAGTGACACGTCCTGCATATTCAGTGCTCGACAAGAGTAAATTCAAAACAACGTTTGATGTGGAGATCCCTTACTGGATGGATTCTCTGGCGAAGTGTAACGCAAATATAAAGTCATGAAAAGAAATATATTGATCACCGGTGGCGCCGGCTTTATCGGCTCACATGTGGTGCGCCTGTTTGTCAACAAATATCCTGATTACCGCATTGTCAATCTCGACAATTTGACGTATGCAGGCAATCTTGCCAATCTTGCCGATATCGAGCAGAAGTCCAATTATGTGTTTGTAAAGGCGGATATAGCCGACATCGAGGCTATGCGCCGTGTGATGAGCGAATATGAGATCGACGGTGTGATACATCTAGCGGCCGAGAGTCACGTGGACCGTTCGATCAAGGACCCCTTTACTTTCGCGCGCACCAATGTGATGGGCACGCTCTCACTGCTGCAGGCCGCCCGTGAATACTGGGAGTCTCGTCCCGAAAGGTATGATGGTAAGCTTTTCTATCATATTTCCACAGATGAGGTGTATGGTGCTCTTGAGCTGACGGATCCTCAGGGTCTCCCCTCTCCTTTCTCCACTGCCGCCTCTTCTGAAAACCACAAGGCTTACGGCACGGAGTTTTTCCTGGAGACTACAAAATATAATCCTCACTCGCCATATTCGGCGTCAAAGGCTGCCAGCGATCACTTCGTGCGTGCCTATCACGACACTTACGGGATGCCTACTCTGGTGACCAACTGCTCCAACAATTATGGCCCTTATCAGTTTCCTGAAAAACTGATACCTCTCTTTATCAATAATATCCGCAAGCGCAAGCCGTTGCCGGTATACGGTAAGGGGGAGAATGTGCGTGACTGGCTTTTTGTGGAGGATCATGCCCGCGCCATCGATACGATTTTCCATCGTGGCAAGGTCGCCGAGACTTATAATATCGGAGGCTTCAACGAGTGGAAGAATATAGATATAGTGAAGGTGCTGATACGCACTGTGGATCGTCTGCTCGGCAATCCAGAGGGCTACAGTGATGAGCTGATCACCTATGTGACGGATCGCGCCGGCCATGACTTGCGGTATGCCATCGATTCGCGCAAGCTGCAGAAGGAGCTCGGCTGGGAGCCTTCGCTGCAGTTTGAGGAGGGTATAGAGAAGACAGTCCGCTGGTATCTCGACCATCAGGAGTGGATGGACAACATCACTTCCGGCAATTACGAGAAATACTACGAAGAGATGTATGGCAACCGTTGAAAGGTTTCATGCGTTAGTATAGTATAACCAAGATTTCTTCAACTATGGAAAAACGAGTCATTCCGGCATCGGAACTTATCATCAACGGCGACGGGAGTGTGTTTCATATCCATTTGCGTCCGGATCAGCTCCGCGACAAGATAATCCTTGTGGGCGATCCGGGTCGTGTCACTATGGTGGCCTCCTATTTCGATACAATTGATTATGATGTGCAGTCGCGCGAATTTCATGCAGTGGGCGGCACATATAAGGGTAAGCCTCTGATGTGCATATCTCATGGCATAGGTCCTGACAATATAGAGATTGTAGTGACGGAGCTTGATGCTCTCGCCAATGTGGATTTCGCTACGCGGACAGTCAAGCCTGAGCACCGTACTCTCGAGATGGTGCGCGTAGGTACCAGCGGTTCGCTGCAGGAGGAGATCCATCTGGGTGACTTCGTCATGGCGTCGAAGGGTACGGGATTTGACGGCATACTCAATTTCTACGCTGACCGCGACAAGGTGTGCGATCTTAAGTTTGAGAGGGAGTTCTGCAGACATACCGGCTGGAAGAGCACCTGGGCGGCTCCATATACCGTGGATGCAGACGCCGAGCTGATAGAGCGTATAGGCCGCGATGACATGATCAAAGGCTATACGATGGCGGCGGTGGGATTTTACGCTCCGCAGGGGCGTATGGTCAGGCTGCAGCTCGCTGATCCGCACCTCAATGAGAAGATAGAGTCATTCCGCTACGAGGGACGTCCGGTCACCAATTTCGAGATGGAGTCCGCGTGTCTGCAAGGTCTGGCGAAGCTGCTGGGTCACAAGGCTATGACCGTGTGTTGCATCATCGCCGAACGGCGTGAGACCAAGGCCAATACGGATTATAAACCTTCTGTGGCGAAACTCATAGAAACCGTGCTCGAACGTATATGATGTACAGCGGTGAGCTGACTGTAACGCATAAGGTGGCCCTCTCCATGACGAAGGGGGTCACCGCTGTTGTGTTGCGTCGTTTCGCCGAGTGTGAGATAGATTGGGAGCGGTTGTTTGCCGGCGGGCTTCATGAGATCTCGCTCGCCGTGGGGATGCGTCATCCGTTGCAGGACTGTGATCTTCAGGAGGCCTTGCGCAGGGCGGCTGATGAGGTGGAGTTCATGAGCCGTCATCATATCCGTGCGCGCTTTCTGCTGGATGATGATTTTCCGTACAGAATGTATGACATGGCGGATGCTCCGACGCTTCTTTATACTCTCGGCGATGCTGATATGAGCGCGGAGAGGATGGTGGCGATGGTAGGGACGAGAGGTGCCTCAGCTCTTAATGTGGAGCTCACGCGGCGCTATGTAGCTGATTTTGCTCAGTTGTATCCGGATGTGACGATAGTGAGCGGGCTGGCCTATGGCATAGATGCGGCGGCTCATGCAGCGGCGCTTGAAAGCGGGCTTCCCACAATAGCAGTCGTGGCTCACGGGCTGAGTATGATTTATCCGGCCCGCAATCGGGATTTAGCCCGCGGCATTTTGAGTGGCGGAGGGGCTATAGTGTCGGAATATCCTTTTGCCGCAAAGCCCTATCAGGGACATTTTCTGGAGCGCAACCGCATAGTGGCCGCGATGACCGACGCTACTATAGTGATGGAGAGTGCGGTCAAGGGTGGCGCCATGTGTACAGCGAGGTGTGCGAGGGAGTATGACCGGGAAGTACTTGCAGTGCCCGGACGTCCGTGTGACGAAAAGTCACAGGGATGCAATCTTCTTATCAAGCGCAATGTGGCCTCGCTGATGACGAGCTCCAGAGACCTCGGAGAGGCTCTTGGATGGAGGGCGGCCGACTCTGCTCCCGCAGTGCAACAGAAGTCGCTCTTCCCTGAACTGGAGGGTGACTATATGAAGGTATATAAAGCTGTGGCGGACAGCGAATCGCCGCGACAACTCGACGGCGTCGTCATGGCTGCCGGTCTGCCTGTGGCCAGAGTGATGGCGATATTGTCCGAGATGGAGTTTGACGGTCTGCTGCTCCGTCATCCCGGCAACAGATATTCCGTTATCTAAACGAATTGGAGTCCGGCTGATAATTATAGCCGGCGGCGCCAAGGGTACGCTCAAGGTCAGCGCGGTCTATGCCGAGGGAGCCGCAGAGGTCGTCAAGAGTGGAAAATTCATCGCGCAGTTTCATATTGACCACGCTCACAAGCATATTGGGATCTTTGGGTAAGTACATAAACAGAGGTGTTAAATCATATATATATATTGTATGAGGAGAGCTGATACGCCTGGGGCGATACTTATATTATAACGCTTTTATTGTACATTTATCAGGTGGGGGTGAAACTTTTTATGAATCGTCGGGGACATTGTGTGTGAAAAAAAAGAGTTAAATTTGCATTATGTATAAGATTGATCTCATGTCAAATATTCTGATAGTGACAGTAATGCAGAGGAGTTTCCGGTCGTTGATTGCATCCGTATGTATTCTGACGGCTGTAATATTGAGCGTGTCAGTGGAGTCGTCGGCATGTACGTCGGCTATCGTGTCAGCCAAGGCGAGCGCATCAGGTCGGCCGATGCTATGGAAGCATCGTGACACGTCGGCCACAGACAATGTGGTGGAGTATGTCCCTTCGTGTGAAGGCGCGCTGGGATATGTCGCTCTTTTCAATGCGGCTGACAAGAATCTGGAGGAGGCATGGATAGGGATGAATGAGAAGGGCTTTGCCGTGATGAACACTGCTTCTTACAATATCAAGGATGATAATGTACCTGAGAAGCAGATGGATCGCGAGGGCTTTTTAATGACGATGGCCCTTAAGAGCTGCCATACGGTGGAAGATTTCGCCCGGCTGCTTGATACGCTGCCCCGTCCCATGGGTGTTGAAGCGAATTTCGCGGCTATCGACGCTACCGGAGCCGGAGCATTTTTCGAGACCAACAATCATGCCTACGTGCGCTATGATCTCGATGATGACTCCGACGGGGTGATAGTACGTACCAATTACAGTCACTCCGGCCGCAAAGATGTGGGCTACGGATATATCCGCGAGGCCAATGCCGAGCATCTGCTCGCCCGTGCTGCCGAGGATGGTGCCGGTGTGACTCCGGAGCTTCTTACAGAAGTGCTGTCGCGCAGTTTTTATCATGACTTGCGTGGTGAGGATGCTCTCGAGGGGGATGAACGCTGGACGGTAGACATGGACTATATCCCGCGCTATAAAAGTACGGCCACAGTGGTGATCGAGGGGTGCATACCTGTAGGTATGGTCGAGACTGAGGCTCCGGATGCAGTCACAGGCGAGATGAAGACAGTGATGCGACCCGATGTGACCTCCGGATATGTGCGCTCCCAATATATAATGTGGACAGGGCTTGGTTATCCCCCTTGCGCGGAGATAGTGCCGGTATGGTGTCATCCCGACGGAGTGAATCCGGAACTGCGCCGTCTCTCAGCCCACGGTACTTCAAGGATGTGTGACAAAGTGAAGCAGAGAAGAGCGGAAGTTTTTTCTTTGCGCGGAGGTCATGACACCAACTATCTGGATCTCTCGAAGTTGAAGAATGAGTATGGTACGGGTTACATACAGACGCTTGTGCCGCAGAATCTGAAGGTATATCGCCTTATATCCGCCAAGCGGGATGCGGGTGAGATACATTTTCCGGAGCCTTCACGGCAGTATAAAAAGTAGCGGCAGTGCATACACGAGTCTTTAAAGTGTCGGGCGCTGCGCTCTTTACCTATGTGTTGCGCCGCAGAATCCTCGGTAGCGCCGTAGGTAAAGTCATGGTGGTGGGAGCAGCATTACTGCTGGCCGCGCTGGTAGTCCTCGGTATCTTATATGATGTCAGATATGCCGTACTTTCGCTCATCGTAGTGTGCATACTGCTCCCCTTCTCTCTTGCACTCTTCTATATCTCCGATGCGTTGCGCCCCGGCATATTCTTCAATACGCTGCCCCATGTAGTGGCGCTGTGCAATGACAGGCTGATCGTGTCGGTGGCGCAGGAGGAGTGCTCGTCACTTTTCCGGTATCCTCTGGCGGAGTGCAGCGGATATTCCGTGGGTGGCAAATATGTATATCTGCGTCTCGGCTCCTCTCTTCGCGAGGGCGTGATACTTCTCCCGGCCGACGCCTTCGGCACAATCGGCAGACTTAATGCTTTTCTCTCCGAGATACCTGTTTCATCCAATCGAAAAAATCAATCGACATGCTAATACCCAAAGATCAGCGTCGCAAGTACTGCTTCATCATGGAGATGGAGGTGCGCGACTACGAGCTCGACTGCGAGCAGATAGTGAACAATGCGAATTATCTGCATTACTTCGAGCATACCCGCCATTCATTTTGCAAGGAGGCCGGTATGCCGTTTATATTGATGCATGAGGATGGTATAGATGCCGTAGTGCGTAAGATAGAGATAGAATACATCTCTCCTCTGCGCGGAGGCGATAAATTCATGAGCGCGTTGCGTGTGGAGCGTCAGGGTCCCCGGTTTGTATTTCATCAGGATATCTTCAGGGGCGAGGGACAGATGGTGGCCTCCGCAGTTGTGACCTGTGTGGTGCTTAAGGACGGCAAGCTTACGCGAGGGGAAGAATTGATAAAAGTCTTCGCTCCCTATTTGTCGTAAGAAGCGAAAATAGTTAGAAAGTATCATAAAATTTTGTAATTTTGTATTAATTCCCGTAATATGCACCGCGTACGGTGCTTCATAGCCGCGGGATAAAAATGCAAATGGCTGACAAACCGAATGTTCCAGTGTCACCGCGAAATTTTGCGGCGAAGCATCCCGTCCTGCTGAATCTCGGGATAATCATCATAGTGGCTGTCGTGGGTATCATGATAGTGTATTTTTCATTCGCGCTTTTTACCAAGCACGGACAGAGCGATGTCGTGCCGAGTGTGGAGAATATGAGCTATACCGAGGCGGTCTCGATCCTTTATGAGAAAGGATTTAAAGTAGATATCCGCGACTCGCTGTATAAGGACGATGTCAAGCCGGGTTATGTGATAGAGCAGTATCCCAAAGGTAAAAGTGTGGTGAAGCCCGGCCGCAAGATATTTCTGTACATCAATGCGGTGCATCCGCGTGAAGTGGTGATAGATGATGACAATCATCCGATGGAAAATGCCTTGAAGGGCTTTTCGTTGCGTTCGGGCATGGCGCGTCTGGAAGAACTCGGTTTCAAGAATGTGCGAGTGGTGACGGTACTCGGTGACAATGATTGCATCGTAAAGGTACTCGCCAACGGGCGTACAGTGAAGAAGATGCAGAAAGTACCCGTCAATGCCAAAGTGGTGGTGGAGGTCTATGACAACCGTCTGCAGTCTTTGCGCGACTCTCTGAGCAATGAGGAGATGCTGCAGCAGCGTATCAATGAGATATACAACGGAGATGCCGCCGGTGACTACGGCAGTGATTCTCCTGATGATGCAGGCTCTGTAAATTCAGGTCAGTCCGACAACAGCGAACGGTCTTCCGGGGATCGCGGTACGCAGACTTCCGATGGCGAGGAGGACGTGCAGTTTTTCTGAGGTTCTGAATTTTAAGAGCGTGCTCTAAGTGACAGGGTTTTATGTGACAGGACCTGAATACTCCCGGATAATCATAACAGATAGTTTTATCCCCGGTGTAGAGATAAATATGCAGCGAGGAAGTGTTATATAATAATGGACTTAAATCAGTCATATACAGGTGCAGGATATGAGGATGCGGATCCGGAGGAGCTGGATTTGCCGATAGCGGATGCAGAGGAGATCTCTTCGTGCGCTGACGGTGCGGAGTCATCGCGTGCCGTATATAGCATGCCTGACGGAAGAGAGCTGTACGAGCATTTCAGATTTGTGGCCGATGCGGGTCAGAAGATGCTGCGGGTAGATAAATTTCTGGTGGACAGGATGGAGCGCACTTCGCGCAATCGTATCCAGCAGGCGGCCGATGCGGGCTGTATTATTGTCAACGGTGTGCCGGTGAAGTCCAGCTATCGCGTGAAGTCAAACGATGTGGTGAGCATCGTGATGGACCGTCCCCGCTATGAATTTGAAATTGTGGCTGAAGATATACCTCTGGAGATAGTGTATGAGGATGACACGGTGCTGGTGGTCAACAAGCCCGCGGGGATGGTGGTGCATCCCGGTCACGGCAATTATA
>CAYSJG010000074.1:0-1201 GCA_964431295.1 uncultured Sangeribacter sp.
CAATTCCCCGACACCTTCAGATGATTAAATGCTCCGAGCTGATTCATCTTGTCGTAGTGGCGTGCGAGAGCCACCTCGAGAGTGTTGCTGCCGAGAATCTCCCACTTCCCCTTCTTGTATTCTTTGAGTTTTGCCTTAAGCTGCTTCTCGTTAGCCTTCTCGAGATCTGTTTTGGCCTCTGCGTAACCGGGAGCGATAAGCGCCAGTGTCAGGATGGCCATCAGAGACATCATCAATTTTTTCATGTCTGTAGGTGTTAGAAAATTAAACATTATGGTGATTATTTCAATTAGATTATTTATTGTAGCTATTATAGCTATTTTAGCTGCTTTAGCTATTTTCGCTCTTTAGATCAGTCCGCTGTGGGTCTTATGATTATATTCATCGCCTTGACGCCCATGCGGGTATCGTTGCGCTGAGCCTTGACGAGCCATTTGGTGAATTCATCGCCCGACATTGCCGGCAATCCTACGGAGGAGGTAGACATCACAGGGCGTGAAAACGGCTCTGATGAATATACGGTGTACATACGGTTATACTCCTGATGATCCGGAGCGGTGAGGATCAGTTCATCCACCTGCGAGGCGGGCAAGCTTGAGTGTTGAGGCGAGAAGAAGATATATTCCTGATTCTTCTTCACAGGCACACTCGTCTTGACATCGCTTCTCGACGGGAGAAGCATATATACGCTTCCGCTCTCATCCTGAAGGAAACAGCAAAGATATCCGTCGCTGGCACCGTTGAAATACAGGTACATATAGTCGCCGTTGCGAAATTCTGTGGCGGCGGCCTGCTTCATGGGACTGTTACGGAGTACAAGCGCTGTAAATTCAGGCGCTTCATTGGTAATGGCCTTGGCCTTACCCTTCACTCTGCAGGTCACTATAAGGTTCTCATCCTTGTCGCGCGAATATGTATATTCAGGCTCACCGATGTCTGCCAGCCACTCCCCTTTTACCTGGGTGCTGGAGAGAGCGAGGAAGTCATTTTGCTCACGATTGCCTGAAATGCGATTGCTCTGCAATATATCCTGCGACACGATAGTGCCAAACTCGCGTGCGAGCGCATCTATACGCGCCTGCTCCGCAGCCAGCCGCTGACACTCTATGCGGGAGTGAGTGCCGTCATCGTAGAATGTGGACTCGCCCGTCACTGTCTTGACATCCGCAGCGAAAGAGCTCAGGGCAAAGGCGTGCATCAG
>CAYSJG010000074.1:1211-8758 GCA_964431295.1 uncultured Sangeribacter sp.
GCACTGTCAGCAGTGTTATCGATAGATATTTTTTAAGCTTCATCATATATTTGACTACCTTTTCATCAATTGGATTATCCGTGGCCTGAGAAAACAGGCGCTACGGACGCAGTTTCTTATTGGTCCATTCATCCCTGAGCCTGCCGGACACGCTGGTGCTCGGTGTCTGGAGTTTTGAATTCACCTTTACAGAAGCCGACTTCACCTGCTGCTCCACATATTCGCTGAGCTCACGCAGAGTCACATTACCCTTGGAGAGCTGGAGCTTTTTCAGCAGATAGTAAGTAAAGAGGCCATGATTCTTCTCGGCGTATGGCATTGCCGTCTCCTGATTGGAGGTGGCGCTTAGCACATACATATTTCCTTCGGGAGCGGCCTTGTTGGCTTTGAGAGCCACACCGCGCGTGCGCTCGTTGAGCTCGCCGCTGCGTGAAGAGCCGCTGAAGCATGCGTCAAGAAACACCATCGCGTCTGCCACACCGCATCCAGACAGGTCGGCATAGAATTTCTTCAGCGGATAAGCGGCGTCGAGCGTTATGCCGTCGCCGTCCACCGGCAGAAGATAAGCATCCTTGGTAGCATCGTCCGGGAAACCGTGTCCGGCATAGTACACGATCAGGTCCGGAGCTGTCGATTTGGTCTGCACGAGCTGACGGACACGCGTCACCCCGCTCTTCATCTCGGCGAGAGAAGCGTCCGGATAATATATCACCTGCGAAGCGGGGATGCCGAGCGTCTTCAGACAGTATTCCCTGAAGGCCTCGCCGTCATTGAGGGCTGATTCCACATTTGTAACGTTCTTATAACGCTCATTTGCAAAAATCAGAGCTATCATATTGTCGGCCTTACGGGAAGTCACCGGGATATTCTCATCCACATCGCTCTTGAAGCGCAACACAGTCGGCGATGTCTCGCGCACATCCGCCGAAAGACCTGTGGAGCCTGACTCCGACGCTCTCTGGGCTATGATGGAGCGTATCATGGCTGTAGGATCGGCGAATACATCCGGACTCACATACTCCAGCGCCTCCTGGGCGTTATAGCTGTAAGTCTTGCCGCCGGAGATGAAATCCACCGCCGCGATGGCCGGACGGTCATTCTGGATGAAAAATTTCAGATTGCGTATCTGTATGGCATCCCACGAAGATTTGAATGCCTCGGCCTCGCGGTTCTTATAAGGCACCGGCAGCACAATCTGCCCCATATCTGAGGTGATGAGATAGGTCTCATGGTCCACGTCATATCTCCCCAGATTCATATCGGAGATGCGCAGACGCGCGCCATATTTCTCAAGATACTTCGCCTCGGCCTCTCTCTTGAGCGACTCATACTCCTTCATGGAGTTCTCGCCGCTCACACGCTTCTTGAAATCCTCGGACTTCTCAAACTCCTGACGTATTGACCACTCGGCGAGATGCTTCTCTATATAATCCTTGGCGAAATCCTGATATGACGGTATTGCATTCTCGCGGGAGCCCTGCGGATTCTTGATTTTGCTCTCGGCAAGAGTGACTGCATCCGGCATGGAATTGAGCTTTATCGGCTGAGTGCCGAGAGCCTGAAGGCGAGTATTGATCTTTTCAAGATTCTCTACCTGTCCCAGACTGGCATAGGTCATGGCGAGAGCCTTGAGAAATTTCATATCGTTAGGATCATTGTCGACCACAAGATTCAGCTTCGTCACAGCCGTATTGAGATATGCGTCGGCCTGACGCATATTTCTCTTGCGAGTCTTCTCATCGCTGTCCATCAATGCCTTGTTGTGATATTCCACTCCGAGATTATAATAGCAGAGTGCGAGATGCTTGGCCACGGTCAGACTGTTGGGCTTGAGCTCGAAGAGACGGTCATACAGATCGAGCGCAGCCTTATAGTTCCCCTCGTTTTCCAGCAGACGCGCCTGGGTAGCGATCAGCTGCATATCGTCCGGGCGCATCAATATGGCCTTGTCGAGCAGCGGCTGAAGTGTAGCTATCTCACCTGCTTCCAGACAGTTCTGGAGCGTAATCATCAGAAGGTCGAAATTTGAGGGATAGAGCTCCACCGCCGGCACAAGCAGCGGGATGGCCCTCTCCGGCTTACGCGCTATCAGACACGCCTGCCCCAGATACTGACACATCTGCTCGCGACGGTCCTCGGTAGGGGTGGCGAGATAAGCCTCGATATAATCTATCGCCTTGAGATAATTCTCACTGTTGTATGCATTAGAAGCCGCGCAATATAGCAATGCCGGGTAGATACCTCGGTCACTGCCGGCAAAATTCAGATCCGCCAATTCTGGATTGAGACGCAGATTCACATACGCCGTGGCATATTCCGTCATCTTGCCCATATCGCCGGCAGAGGAATAATACATCGAACCGTCCGTGAGCAAGGGTGCGAGATCAAGCAGCATGCCATGGCAACGGTTGACATCACCTTCAGCGATCTTCGGCATAGTAAGAGCTTCAGTCACCCCTGTATACAGATGCAGCACCGCCGGAAAGAGTTCAGCCTTCAGTATGCCGTCATACTGGCGAAACTTCAGATCCTTATAGCTTGCCGAGACACTGTCCACAAAAGAGGCCGTCCGCGCTGTGACTATGGAGTCGAGACGGGCAAGAGAATCCGCCACGGCAATCGCCTGCATCTCCTCTTCGGTCAGAGTCTCTGTATTTACAGCGGTACCCGGTGTCACTATACCTGCTGTCAGGGCTGCCACACCCAAGGCCATCACAGACACCGCGGCCAATTTGGCGGCTGATATATGGAGCTTGGCAAAATGCTTTGTCATATCCTGTATTCAGATGAATTTTCTTTGATCCTAAATCGTGTACTTCTGAGTCCAATTATGAAGGGTCTGCATCGGATATGCTTCAGAAGACATCCACAAATGTAAATTCAGCGGTAATGCGGCGATACTGACCTCCCTTGTCTTCGCTGACATTGACGTCATAGCGGTAATTTGTATTGGCGTCCTTATAGCCGGCCACATTCTTCTCCAGATAGTCCTTCACTCCGAGAGCTCTGACGAGAGCGAGCTGCTCGTTTTGCTTGATGCCCTCTTTAGTATTTACACTTATTGCAGAGAGCTGACCATTCTTATATACAGGCTCGTCCTCAATCTCGCCGAAGCTGCCGTCATAAGGTATACCGCGAAGGATCGGCATGGCATCGGCAGTCCCCTTGAGATTGACATTGACCTTACCCTTCTTGTCAAGATACTGCTTCATGTCACCCTCAAAAGCCTCCTTTACGATCTTCATCATCGAAGAGGCAGCGCCGGATTCCTCCACATGATATTTGCCGGGCGCGAAATCCTCTACTGCGGAATATTCCGGCTCTACATTATAGGTGAAAGTCACCATATAATTAAGTATCTTATTGCCGTCGGCATCATAATCCGGCACCACCTTCGAGCTTACAGAAATCTGCGTATGGTCAGAAATCACCTGCGCATCCTTGGCCTCAGCCACCACTTTCTTGCGAAGTTCGTCGAGACGAAGTTCCTCCATCTGCTGCTGCTGAAGCAATTCCAGACTGATGGCATCGTCAGCGCTCATATAGTCGAGAGCCTTGCGCTCGCGGTTATCATAAGTATAGTTCTTGCCATTGCTGCGGTTGAGCACATCGGCATATACCACCTCAAACGAGTCGTCCGGCATCACACCGTACATCACATTGCTCAGCGTAAGGTCGCCGACATTGGTAAACGCGCCAACCTCGTTCTCGGGCACAGGGATATAAATGGCGGGCATCGACTCGAAATTAAGAGCGAGCACACCGTTGGCGCGGTCATACTGTCCGAGACTCATCTTGTCTCCGTCCACGAGATTGCCGGCGAATCCTGTAGCTATCTCATCTTCATAAAGTCTGCGCTGACGTGCCCGACTCTCCTCGGTGACACGCTCGCGGTAAGCCTCCATCGACTCACCCGGCTGCATCTTCAGCCATTCGTCCATCTTGCGGTCCACCTCCTCGCTAATCAGCTTCTGATAGTAAGGATGCAGATTAGGCATTCGCTTCAACACCATCGCCGGATCGGTATTGGCCGCCATGATTGTATTATTGTTGGCGTCATAGACAAAAGCGACCTTGCTCGTGCCTGAAAAATCATATTCTGAGTCACTGCGATCCGAGTCACGCAACATATTGATTACACTGACCTTGTTATCACCGGTCACCACTGCTACATATTTGCCGTCAAAATTGTAGGCGAAGTCCTTAGCTTCCCCAAGGTCGTCCACCATCTTGTCCACATCAAATGTGCGCGTATTGTAGATTGACAGCAGACCGTCACTCAGCACGCCGAAAGCATCGCTCTGAGGCGCAAAGGCCATACCGCTCACCGGCTCGTCATACGAGAGCTGCTTGCGGATCTTACCGGACTCAAGATTATATACAGCCACATCCTTATTATCCTTGCCGCCGCAAAGAGCAAGATAATAACCGTTGCCGCTGACTATCATTTTCGAAGGAGTAAATGGCAGACCGGCTATCTCCCGCAGCGGCTCATAACTACGGGGGTCAAGCATCAGCAACTTGCCGCCGCAGGCTACTGCCATCGAACGTCCGTCAGGAAGATATGCCACCGACGTCGGATTGCCATACTTCTTATTATTCAGCTCAAACAGCTTGTGCATCATCTCCATCGACGCATATACACGAAGCTTGTTTTCCTTCTTCCCTTTTGTCACCAAAGCAATGCTGATGCCCGTGGGATTCACAGCCGCCGAAATCACGGAATCTTTGCCTGTATAGACCTCATCGCCGCGCAGCGTCTGCACAGCGCCGCGTGTAGCCGTATATACCGTCGTCCCGTAAGGCATGAGGCCGTATATTCGCTCTTGACGCGGAAATACATACAGGCCGCTTTCACGATAATTATCCTTAGTCACGTTCTTGGCGGCGTATACGCCCGGCACAGCAACGGCGCAGACCAATAGAGTAGTAAGTATCTTATTCATTGCGATTAAGTTAGTTTGTATCAATTCAAGTTATAATATAGTTCCGGGAGCCTTTCCCAGAGAGTCAAAGTTCCATAATGAAGACCGGATCATGGGCCGAGGCATTATTGGAGGCATCCGGTGCGGAGATCTGCCGGTTGGCTTCCTCAATCACCTTTGCCACATCAAAGTCCGAATGAGACATGATGAGTATCTGCTTCTCACCCTCCGGCAACTCCGGCAGATGCTCCTTGGTCAGCGACTGCTGAGGCAGAAGCAGATAGTTACCTTTCGCCTGACCTATCACTGAATAATCCAGCGGCGACTCGGGATTGCCCGTGAGACAGACCACATTGAAATAAATAGGATATTCCAAAGTATTGAAAATGCTGAGCTTGAGACCACAATCCACAGAGGACTCATGCTCCACAGTCACCGGCAATACGTCATCTTCGACATTGCCATCTTTCACACGCGAGGCCAGTATGCCGCCGAGCGTCGCCGCATCCATCGCTATTGCATTGCCGTCGGCATCCACTGAAGTGAGCGCGCGACGCACCACCCCCTTTTCACTGTACACTTTCTGCGCACGCGCCGTATCGGATGACTTGGCAAACCGGGCGGTACGCATCACCGTACCCGTGTTGCTGTCAGCCACACCTTTGGCATCGATCATCAGTGTCATTACAGTAAACTGTCCCGCCTTGACAGAGGAATAAATTTTTTTGTCCTGATGATTGAGAATCTTCACCTGTCCGCCGGAAGGCACAGTCAGCATATCATTAGCTTTCACCTCCATGCCGGGCTTGACGTTGACTACTTTACCGGCGCTCTTCACGCTCACCTTCCCACTGACGGCATGCACGGTATACAGCGCCATCACGGGCATACATGCTGCGGACAGCATCACCAGCACAAGCGCCAGCGCTCTACGGAATAAGTAAGTATGTTTCATATTCATTAGTGGTATCGAGTTTCTCATTGTTTGCATTTCTTTATTTTCAATTATATCGTATTAATATGGAGTATCATCCTTTCGGGAGATAAAGATGCCTTTTATTTTTCCTACAAGCCATACGCCGCCATTCCATATATCCACTGCGAATATACCGAAGGCTATCATCAGCAGAGCTGACGACAGATTCATGATCCATCCCTGCTCCATCAGCATCGTATAGCCCATCCATACTACTCCGAATACCAGAAGCACCTGCAGTATTCTGATAAGGGCACCGCGGTAAAGAGCCTTTATGGAGATAGTCATCAGCACAATAATATAGCATATCAGCACCGCAAGTATTTTGTCGACATATCCCGGCACTTTCAGCAGACGCTTCTCATTGAGTATCGTAGCCAGCGAATGCGCATGTATCTCCATGCCGGCCATATAGGAGTTGACCGGTGTCGAATGCATGTCGCCGCTGTCGGCCCGCGCACCCAGTATCACGATCTTGTCGGTAAGAAGCTCGGCATATTCGTCGATATCCTCCCCGTCGATGATTGTAAATTCACGCGAGGGATAATCTATGATGTCAGCATTGGCAAGCCCGGCACGCTCAAGCGACCTTCGCGCCGCCGCCGGATCATAATCTTCCGCCAACGCCTGCGAATATGAGCGCAGCGTATCGCCGTCAGCCATTGCAAACGAATATGTAAATTCTCGGATGCGGTGACGATCTCCCGCAGAAGCGAGGTTGACCACACCCAGACGATAATCACTTATTGAATCAAGAAAAAAGGGGACTGCATCCACTACAAATTTGCCGTCATGCTCCTTGACTTCGACCGGTAGCACTATGCCGGGGATGCCGGCCACTGCCTTTATGAGGTGGCTGTCGTCACCGCGAGGCTCGACAAAATTCACATCCATCCCGACGGAGCGCGCGCCGCCCAACGATATTACATCCAGCATGTGAGCGATTCCTTCACGGTCTGCGTGACCGATATCCACAAGCACTATTCGATTGTCAAGACTCCGCACAGGACGATTGTCCGACATCTGCATAAACAGGTCCGGAAGCTCAAAATCATTCTGCTCGGCTGATGAAAATATCGAACTTGTGGACGCCGAGAAAGGCGATGCGATGAGAAGCGACACGACATAGGCAAGTGCTGTTATGGCAGCTGCCTTCAATAATGTTCTGATGTCTATGCCGTTGCGCTTCATGAGTAGGTTCTGAATAATCTGCCTTTTAACTTCAATTTACAAATATAGATAATTAAATATGTTTTTAATTGCATATTAATGTTAATCTATGTTAAACAAAAAAATAAGGAGGCGCATCAAAATCAAGCTTTGATACGCCCCCTCTATCAGGATATCTATTCAAGTGTCGCAAGTCGCTATGCGGCTTGAAAACTTGAGGATTATAGTTTATGGTTTAGAAGACCATCTTGCGGACTGCGTTGCTATTCAGACCATTCACCTTGACAACCACAGGACCGTCCCATGCGCTGCCGTCTATGCTCATGCTCGCACCGTTCATCACATAGCTGCCGAGAAGCACACCGTCAAGGCTGTATACATACACAGCGTCGCCTGTCTCGGCCACTACATCAAGCATATCGCCGTGACGCTCTACATGCACATTGTCGTTCTCTACACCTTTCACGCCCGAACCT
>CAYSJG010000075.1:0-8713 GCA_964431295.1 uncultured Sangeribacter sp.
AAGAAACCATGTCGTTTTTTTATTCCCGTATATCTGAAATTACATAATTTCGAAACTTTAATATTTGACGGTTTAATATTTTCTTACTTTAGAGCGCTATCTAATCCCCTTAAAAATTCCGACTGTCATGACACGGCGCATACTTTGCATGTATGGTGTCAGTTATCTCTCTGCCAACTCATTGTCAGGATGTTCTGATGAAACAGAAATTCATACTTCATGGCATCACAGCTCTTCTTTGCGATAAGCAGACCTATCCCTGTGGCAGGATCCTGCTCCACGGGGTTGAAGGGTCGTCCTTCATCATGAATGACGGCTATGACTTCGCCGGGACGCAGAGATATGCGCAGATCGATAGAGGGCCGGGACGCCACATTGCCCGCATATCGTATGATATTGTTGATTATCTCCTCGCATGATACGCCTATGCGGAAACGCAATGAATCCGAGACACTGTTGTCGGCAAGCCACCTGTCAACCTCGGCGAGCTGCGCGGAGGCATCGCCGAGAGAGGGCAGGAGACTGGTGTCATATACCTTGTCGGCTGACTGGCGGGGAATAAGCAGAAAGGGGATGCAAGGGCCATGCTTCCCTCTGCGGCGCATTACAGCCGGGAGGAGGAGCAGCACCAGTACTATCTGACCAAGAGCGAAGCCCCACCAGGCAATGTCGCTGCCTGACTTCGCTCCGACCACCGCCATGATATAGAAGAATATCATCGGCAAAAGAGGCTGGCCTACGGATACTATCATGGCCTGGCGGGTGTTGGCATATACCTGATATACCGGTATCAGCAACCCTATGACACACTGCAGCACTATATTGACGGCGAAGGCCGGTATCGCTGTAGCGACTGTGGAGAGCGCAGCGCTGTCGCTTATGCCGAAAAGGGACCCGATGAAGTCCGGAAAGAGAATCATCAATAAGGCATAGACAAGAAGACTGCCTCCCAGAAATCCGTATGCCTTGCGGAGCACCATGGCCACACCCCGGTTGTCATCGGAGCCGGCGAGGATGGAAGCCACAGGCTGAAAAGAGTCGATGGTGCCGGTAAGGATTATCATGGAGAGGCGCAGCAGATACATGCAGACTGCGAACACCACTACGCCGGCGGTACCGAGGTAGTGTATGGCCACAAGGTTGCAGACGAATATCTGGACAGACATCAGAAGGCCGGTGAAGCCGGAGGGTGCGCCCATACCGGCGATGTCGGCGAGTTCTGCGGGACGCATAGCTCCCGTGAAGCGGAGCGTCCCTTCTTTACGAAAGTGTGACAGAAGTATCGCGACGGCGGGGAGATAACTCACCACTGTGGCCAGAGCGGCTCCGGAAATGCCCCAGCCGAAGAGAGCTATGAATATGTAGTCCAGAAGCAGATTGACACCTATGCAGGTGGATACTGCCGCTGTGACACGCTTGGGCTCGCCATCAAGCGCCACAAACATCTGCAGCACTATCATAAGCATATACAGAGGTGCGGACGGCACGGTATATAGAAGGTAATCGGCTGCGTATCCGGCCACTGCGGCATCGGGGCAGAGGAGTGCGACAAGAGGGGAGAGGAATATGGAGCCTCCCACGCCAAGAATCAGTCCGACTGCCAGGGCAGTCGTCACTGCAAGCGAGAATATCCGCGAGGCTTTGCCGCGGTCGTGGCTCCCTATCGATTTGCCGGCTATCAGGGTGCCTCCGGCGCCCAACAGCAGACATATCGAGAAGTATAGCTGAAGCACCGGCGTGCTTACATTGATGGCACCCATGGCTGTGTCATTGATAAACCATGACACCATCAGTCCGTCTATGAATGCGCCCATCTGCGAAGCCGCAACGGTAAGCACTGAGGCAAACAGAAAACTTTTGAATGCACGCCCTACAAGGTATGAATCTCGCTTCATGGTTATATTTTTTAATTTTCAGACACTATTATTCGGACCATGTCACTTAAGGCATATCCCTTAAGGTAAATCTCAGATGATTGCGGTTTTGCTCACGGCGATAGTCCATGCTTGCGGCAAGGGACTTCACCAGATGGATGCCGAGGCCGCCAATCGGACGTGAGTCCAGAGGCGCGTCCGTATCGGGTGCTGATGACACTGTAGGGTCAAATGGCCGGCCACCGTCCTCTATATCCACGGCAAGGACCCCGAAGCCTCCCTCATTTTCACTGCCTCCATCCTTTGCAAAAGAGACTGTCACGATTATGCGCTCCGAGGCTCTCTCGCCGCCTACCTTCTCGCCACCAATCTTCTCGTCGCCTGCCTTCTCGGACGGGTAAGCATAGCTGACCACATTGACAAGCAGCTCCTCAAGCATCAGATTGAGCCTGCCCGCCGTCTCTGCCGACAACGAGAATTTCTTACTCACCTCCTCGGTGAACGCAGGCAGTTCGCCGACAATTTCGAGTGAAGTGCGAAATTCACGATATACCGTATTCTCACTATCATCTTGATTGTTAAGACGAAGACACAGCATAGTGAGGTCATCGCTCTGCTCCACATCCCCGGCGAAGCGTTCCACATCGGCCAGCACATGCTCTATGCTCTCCTTGGGTGTGGAATCCGGGGCATCGGACAGCGACGCGAGCATTCTGTCGTCGCCGAAAAGCTGCTTCGAGGCATTCTCCGCCTCGGTCAGACCGTCGGTATAGAGGAATAACTTATCATCGCCCCTCAGCGTCACCTGCTCTTCCGCATAGTCGAAACCACCCATCACTCCCAACGGGATATTTTCCTCTACTTTCAGAAAAGACACTCCGTCAGGACTGACAATGACAGGCGGATTATGTCCGGCATTGCTGTAAGCAAGACGACCGCTGCCAAGATCGAGTACGCCTACAAACATTGTTACAAACATGCAGGCTACATTGTCCTTGACTACCGTATCGTTGATGGATCTCAATATTCTGGCGGGGGAATCACACTCTGCGGCCGTCATGCGGAAGAGGGTACGCGTCACAGCCATAAAGAGAGAGGCCGGCACTCCTTTGCCCGATACATCGCCGATGGCAAAAAAGAGTTTTGAGTCACGTATGAAAAAGTCGTAAAGGTCGCCGCCAACCTCCTTGGCCGAGCGCAACATGGCGTAAAGCTCGAGTCCCTCCCATTCGGGGAAGGGGGAGAAGACATGAGGGATAAGCCCGAGCTGGATACTGCGGGCGATATGCAGTTCGCTCTCTATACGCTCTTTCGCCTTGGTGGTAGTCACAAGCTCCGCCATCTGCCGCTTAAGTGAAAGCTGCATCTCGGAGAAAGCATTGTTGAGACGCCCTATCTCATCCGACACTTTCATCACCGGAAGGCGGGCGTCAAGATCACCGCCGGAGATCTGCGCCGCGGCGGCTGTAAGACTCGACAGCGGCTTCATGGAATAGGTGATGATGAGGTGCACTATCACGGCCAGTGCCAACAGACCGACCAGCAGAAGGATGACCGCCTTGACTGTGACCAGATCCAGACGCGACATTATCGAGGCGTAGGGCGTCACTACGCAGATGGACCAGCCTGTGCCCCCCACCGGCCCGTATACTGCGAGCACATCCTCGCCGGCGATGTCGGTATGTACGGCACCGCGATTGCGCTCCATCATCCTACGGCCTATCTCCGCAACATGGCTGCAACCGAGACTCTCGGCATAGTCTGTGATCGTCCGCCTGAGCACAAGTGACGAATCCGGATGAGCCACAAATACGCCATCACGCCCCAGGATGAATGAATAACTGTCATCTACGGGACGCAGACGACTGATTTCGGAGACTATGGTGCCCAGCGACACATCAGCGGTCAACACGGCCACAGCCTCACCGGCAGCATCGCGGACAGGATAGGAGCATGTCACCATCATCTCGTCGCCGGCACCTTTGTCAAAATAAGGCTCCGACCACACGGCGCCATCAGACTTCAGAGCATCGGTAAACCAGCTCTTGACCGTATAATCATAACCGTCGGAGATCTCACCGAGATGCTTGCTTCGCCATACTCCGTCAGGGGTGCGATATACATACTCCATGGCTATCTCCTCCGATTCCGGAGGCAGATAACCGGGACGTACTGCCACACAGCCCCCCATCACCAAAGAATCCTCGCGCACAAGATGCTCCACAAAGCCCTTGATGGCATCCGGTCTCTCCAGCAGTCCCGACACTACCGGCGCGTTGTCCTTGAGCAACTCCGCCACCATATAAAACTCCTGATTGACCTTGATAACGGAGTTTTCCACCATAAGCTCGCCATACATTTTGACAAGACGCTCCTCACGCTGCTGGCCGTAGCGGAAAAACACTGCACCTATAGCGCAAAATATCACTACAGTGGCAAGAATAACGTAGATACTCAGCTTTTTTGAAAGGGACATGTCAGATATGGCTTGACGGTTACATTTCTATAATACAGCGAGGTGAATCCTCTCAGTCCGCTATATTGAAGAGCTTGTGAAATCCCGTAATGGTGAATATGTTGCGTATCTCTTTATTGACACCTACCAGACACAGGGAGCCGCCCTTAGCCTTGACATCCTTCAGCAGGCTCAACAGCAGACGTAAGCCCGAACTGCTGATATATTCAAGTTCAGCACAGTCAAGAGTAATCTCTTTATCTGCATTTTCACGCAAAGGGACCAGTTTCGGCTCACACTCAGAGGCTGCCAGAGTATCCAGACGGCCTGAGAAAGCGGCGGTGAGTTTTTCACCGTTGTTGATGATTGATATTTCCATCGTACATAAAGTGGTTAATACTACAAAGATAATGATTTATTATTAATTATCTTGCACTTAAAAAATAAAAAGCGCAATCAGACAGACTGATTGCGCTATTCGATTCATATATTATCACAATAATAAGTCATTCTGCAGGCAACGCTTTTACAGTGTCAGCACCACCTCTTTCTCCTTCGCCATGCGACGGAGATTGATTATGGCATATCTCATTCTACCGAGGGCGGTATTGATGCTCACGCCGGTCAGTTCCGCGATCTCCTTAAAAGAGAGATTCTGATAATACCTCATATTCAGCACTTCGCGCTGCAGGTCCGGCAACTCAGATATGAGCTGCTTGACATCGCTTGTGATCTGGTCTGCCACCATGATGTCCTCTATGGTGGATTCACACAACTCTTTGCGGTTGAGAACGTTGACATCCTCAAGATCGGTGCTTTGCATATTCTCCGATTTCTCCTGACGATAGAAGTCTATTATCAGATTGTGCGCTATGCGGGTGATCCATGCGGGAAACTTGCCGTTTTCCGTATAGCGGCCCTGCTTTATCGTCATGATAGCCTTGACAAATGTCTCCTGGAATATGTCATTGGCGGTATCGTCATTCTTCACGACACGGAAGATATAACTGTATATCCTGTCCTTGTATCGCTTCAGAAGAGTGTCGAACGCCTCGTTGCTGCCTTTTGCGTATGCCCTGACCAGATTTTCATCGGCCATCGTTGCATAGTTTGCCATTGTATTTTCAGGTGTTAAGTTAAGTAAACTTTTCCTATAGGCAGTTGATTTTAGTGATTTATCAGATTAATATTTTGGGCAATTTTTCTTTTTGCGATTGCAAAGATAACAATTTATTGTGCCACCGCAAAAAAAATCACCCCCAATTTCTATTAAAGTGTGTTAACAAACGTAGAGCTCATCACTTAGATAAGTACCTTCTTGCTCACACCATCCGCGCATACCACATACAACCCCTTGGGCAATCTCATCTCTAAACGACCTTCTGAGATACCGGCATAGCGTAAGGTCCCGGTCACGTCATATACCGAGACATATACATTGCTACCCTCCACTACAGCCATCTGATTTTCTGTATATATCCGAGTCTCGGCAATTGACGATGTTTCTATGTCTGACAGGAATATCTCTGTCCCCACTATATGACCGAAACGCTCCCAGTGAGTGGACAGTTCGTAGGAGGACTCCCGCCCGGGCTGCACATACAGCGTAGCACACGCCTCAGTGTCTGCATCAAAGGTATTGACGGTAATCACCGGAGCGACGCTGGGCAGACAATACACCTCGTACAACTCCGGACAGAGATGAAAGGCCCGGGTGCCGATACTCTTCACCTCCTCGCCTAATTCCACTTTGGAAAGAACCGGACTGTCCATAAACGCTTCGTCACCCACCGATGTCACACCGCTGAGTATCACTCTCTCCAGATTGTCAAGATGAGCAAATGCCGAGGCGCCTATAGCCATGTCAGCAGACGCAAAGTTGATCGAACTTAGGCCCGCACCGGAGAATGCATTCTGACCGATAGACGACATCGGCACTGAAAACTCTATCTGAGACAGCGCGCTGCAATTACGGAAGGCATCGTCACCCACACTTACGGCCTTCTCAGGCAATATGATTTCGCCTAACGACACACAATCGGCAAACATACCCGCCGGCACTTCCTCCATATCTTGATTCAGCTTCACCTCCTGAAGGGATGTGCATCCTGAGAATACGGACTTGCCATACGCTATCGTATTGTCACTAAGATCAAGATTCATTAGTCCCGTACACCCACTGAACGCCGCGTCGCCTATACGCTCCAAAGAAACGGGAAGCTGAAGCTCACGCAGAGCAGTACAGCCCTGAAACGCATTGCTGCCTACTGACCTCAGACCCTCGGGAAACTCTACGCCGCCCAATGCTCTGCATCCAAAGAATGCTCTCTCGCCAATCTCACGCAATCCGGACGGAATAGTCAGAGCAGATAGAGATGAGCAATTATAGAAGCTATAATCTGAAATCTTCTCTATGGAGGAAGGCAACTGAATATTGACCAGAGAAGTACATCCGTAAAACAGATATCCGGAAAGCTCGCTCACCACTTCCGGAATCTCCACACTTTCAAGCGCACTGCAATTCTGAAAACATCCCTCACCGATATTTCTGACAGAAGAGGGAACCGACACCGCGGAGAGCGACCTGTTGTTGCAAAAGGCAAAATCACCCAAAGAGACGACGCCCTCCGGCAAAGATACAGAAGTCAGATAAGGATTTTCACAGAATGCCTCATCCAACACTGAGGTCACACTATAGGCCAGACCATCAATATCGACCGTGGCCGGCACTACAACATCTCCATAATAATATTGATATTGCGGAAGAGATGTGACAGCTACAGTGTGATCAACGTCTGAAGTTACAACGTATGCCACTCCGTCCACTATTTGCGACGTCTGGGCATACATACCGGCTGAAAACATAGCCGCGGCGACTAAGACACTATTTCGAAGAGACTTGCTATACTGAGATTTCATGCTTGCTTATGTACTATAAAAAATCGAGCGATTAGACCCTGCAAATTTAGCAAAAATATTTAAAATCGATTACTACAAGATGACTGCGACACCACATACTGCACAAAAAATCTTAACCCACATACCCAAATTACATTTCTACACTTCTTTATATTTCAATATTTTTTGCTAATTTTGCTTTTTTAAGACAAGAATATTCCAAGACTCATGGCAGAAATTACTCAGGAGACTACGGACACCATCACTGATGGAGGTGAAAACCTAAACTTTGTAGAGCAGGAGATACGCAATGACCTCGCCGCCGGACGCAACGGCGGACGACTCAACACCCGTTTTCCACCCGAACCTAACGGATACCTGCATATAGGTCACGCCAAAGCCATCATTATGGACTTCGGCTCAGCAGAAAAATTCGGAGGCACATGCAATCTCCGTTTTGATGACACCAATCCGCAGAAGGAGGACACTGAATATGTGGAAGCCATCAAGCGCGACATCCATTGGCTCGGATACGACTGGGGCGACAGACTCTACTACGCCAGCGACTATTTCCAGCAGCTTTACGACCTCGCCGTAAGACTTATCAAAGAGGGAAAAGCTTACGTCGACGAGCAGACTTCAGAACAGATAGCGTCACAAAAAGGCACACCTACGGAGCCCGGTCAGAACAGCCCGTTCCGTGACAGACCTGTCGCAGAAAATCTCGACCTCTTCGAAAGAATGAACAAGGGAGAGTTTGAAGAAGGCAGCATGGTACTGAGAGCCAAAATAGATATGGCCAACAGCAACATGCACTTCCGCGATCCCATTATGTACCGCATTATCAAGACTCCTCACTGGCGTACCGGCGACAAATGGAAAGTCTACCCCATGTATGACTTCGCACATGGACAGAGCGACTATTTCGAGGGAGTCACACACTCCATCTGCACACTCGAATTCGTCCCCCACAGACCACTCTACGAATACTTCGTCAACGAACTCGCCGACGAGACCTACTGCCCGAGACAGATTGAATTCAACCGCCTCAACCTGACATATACCGTAATGTCAAAGAGAAAGCTTCTGCAGCTTGTCAAGGAAGGCCTCGTCAACGGATGGGATGACCCAAGAATGCCTACCATCTGCGGACTCCGCAGAAGAGGGTATACACCCGAATCCATCAAGGACTTCGTCAACAGAATCGGATATACTCGCTACGAGGCCCTCAATAATATCGAGCTCCTCGAACACTCAGTGCGCGAAGACCTTAATAAACACGCCACACGCGTCAGCGCAGTCCTCAATCCCGTCAAGCTCGTAATCACCAACTATCCGGAAGGCAAGACAGAGATGATGGAGATGGACAACAACCCCGAAAATCCCGAAGAAGGCAAACATCAGATGCCCTTCACCAGCGAACTCTGGATAGAACGCGAAGACTTCATGGAGAATCCTCCCAAGAAATTCTTCAGACTATCTCCAG